>NZ_JBXWSB010000075.1:0-23245 GCF_059613205.1 Ruegeria sp. BHSB064 | reverse complement strand
TGTCAGACCAGCGGTGGACGAAATACCCAACTTACGCTTGATGTTCTTGCGATGGGTTTCAACCGTACGCACCGATATCTCGAGTTTTTGAGCGACTTCTTTGTTGGATTTACCCTGTGCAAGTTCCAGCAGGATCGTCTGTTCGCGCCCGGTCAGAGCTTCGCGCGCGCTGTCCTGTTTTGGTTTCAGCGATCCGCTGGCACCGGTGCACAGGTATTGTTCGCCATTCATGACGGCGTCGATGGCCTGTTTGATTTCTTCTGTGGGTACATCCTTGAGGATATAACCTTTGGCGCCATGGCTGAGAGCGGTCGAGATATATTCGGGGCTATCATGCATCGACAGGATCAGGATGCGTGTTTCGGGAAGACGTTCAAGGATGATTTCCGTTGCGCTGAGGCCGCCGAGGCCGGGCATGTTGAGGTCCATCAGGATCACGTCGGGGGCCAGGTCAACGGCCTGATCCACAGCCGCCTGACCACTGCCGAGCGTGCCGACCACGTTGATGTCGTCATAGCTTTCAAGGATAGACTGGATGCCCTCGGCCACCATTGGGTGGTCGTCAACAATAAGAACCCGGGTGCTGTCAGAGCTCATGTACCGGCCTTTCGGTTCGGAGTTGCGTCTTCCTGCGGCGGCAGAAGGTGGCTGAGCGGCAAGCTGGCTTCGATCACCGTACCGCCTCGCGGTCCGCGTGATGACAGAATCCGTAAGGAGCCGTCAAGCTGTTCGATACGCTCCTGCATGTTGCGCAGGCCGATGCCTGTGGTTGCAGTGCCAGGCTCAGTGCGTAACCCGCGGCCATTATCGGTGATCCGCATGGTTGCACCCTTTTTGTGACCACGCAGGTCTATCGTAACATGCGTAGCCCCGGAATGGCGTTCAATATTGGTCAGTGCCTCTTGGGCTATGCGGTAGAGGGCAATCTTGCTGTCCTGATCCAGCCGGTTACGGAACACGACGGTCGAGAACTCGGTCTCGATCCCGGTGCGGTCGCGGAAGTCGTCAGTCAACGCCTTCAGCGCAGGCCCCAGGCCCAGATCGTCCAGCACGCCCGGGCGCAGGTCGCGGCTGATGCGCCGTACCTCGGTGATGGCGGTGCCCAGGTGGTCGATCCCTTTTTCCAGCGGATCGCGCGCGCCGATGTCGTCGCCGCGTGACAGACGGCGGCGGGCATTGTCCAGCGCATAGCGAACACCGACAAGGATCTGGCTGATGCCGTCGTGCAGCTCACGCGCAACCCGGCCACGTTCTTCTTCCTGCGCATCGAAGACACGTTGGGTCAGTTCCTTCAGCTTGGCGTCAGCCAAGCGGCGCTCGCGAATGTTCAGCAACATGCCCGAGGCAAAAACGATAAGGACAGCCGCCAGCACGATTGCACCGATATACATGAAGGTGCGTTGTACACGGGCTTCGACCTCGGCCCGTGCGTTCGCCACCGTGGCGACAATGTCATCGATAAATACACCGGTGCCCACAACCCAACGCCAGTCCTGAAGTCCGACGACATAAGCAATCATCTGCGCCTCTTCGCCGGTCGAGGGCTTCTGCCACATGAAGCTGTGCCAACCCGCCCCTTGGCGGGCGAGGCGAATGAACTCGTCCACAATGGGCGTGCCTTCGCTGTCGGTCAGCCCTTCCCAATTCTGGTTGATGAACTGCGTTTGTCTGGGGCTGACCAAATTGTTTCCGTCATAGTCATAGACAAAGAAGAACCCGTCCTGACCATAGATCATCGCCGAAAGAATCTGTGTGACGAGGTTTTTTGCCACCTCATCATTGGGTTCCGCCCGCCCATAGATGTAAGCAAACCCGTTGCGCGCTTGCGTGACATAGTTGCGCAACTCTTCCTTCTTGGCCTCGATCAAGCTGCGTTCCAGTGCCTCGATCTCGCGCTCGGCCGTCGCGCGGGCCTCATAAGCCACCAGCACGGCGATTGCAGCCACAGCGACCACCAATGGGATTGCGGCCACCAGAGACAATTTCTGCGCATAGGTCAGCGAGACCAGTTGACGGAGTCTTTGCATAGTCGAATCGATACGCAAGCGGGGGCGAAAATGCAAAAGGATTGGGCAGGATCGCAAAAATGGCGAGGATTTTGCTGTGTTTAATTGGAGGATGGCCAAAGAATCTGCGATAAACGGCAAAAGAAATCGCCCGTCTACGCAGTAGTAGGTATTCCCATTCACATCTCTGTCATTAGGCTGACGCGCATTGAATGCGACAGGTCCGGCTGTGCCGGATTATGACTATGAAGGGGAGGAACACTCATATGGATCGTCGTTCATTTCTGAAAAAATCCGCGCTGGGCGGATCGGCAGCTGCAGCAACCGCTCTGGCGGCACCGGCCTACGCTCAGGGCCAGCGCACGCTGACCATGGTGACGTCGTGGGGTCGTGGTCTGGCGGGCGTGTTTGACAGCGCGCAGCGCTGTGCCGACAGCATCAACGCCATGTCGGACGGAAGCCTGAATGTTGAGATCAAGGCCGCCGGTGAACTGGTGGGCGCATTCGAAGTGTTCGACGCGGTGTCGTCCGGCCAGGCCGACATGTACCACGCGGCTGACTATTACTTTGTGGGTCAGCACCCGGCCTATGCGTTCTTCACGGCTGTGCCTTTCGGCATGACGGCGCAGGAACTGGTGAACTGGTATTACCATGACGGCGGTATGGAGCTGCATGACGAACTGGGCGAAATCTTCGGCCTCAAGTCCTTCCTTGCCGGTAACACCGGCGCGCAGGCAGGTGGCTGGTACTCGAAAGAAATCAACAGCCCCGAAGACTTCAACGGCCTGAAGTTCCGTATGCCAGGTCTGGGCGGTAAGGCGCTGGGTAAACTGGGCGCGTCCGTGCAGAACATTCCGGGTTCCGAAGTGTATCAGGCGCTGTCGTCCGGTGCGATCGACGGAACCGAGTGGATTGGTCCATGGGCTGACGAAAAAGCGGGCTTCCAGGAAATCACCAAGACTTACTATACCGCTGGTTTCCATGAGCCAGGCGCAGGTTTGTCGCTGGCGACCAACCGTGACGTGTTCAACGAACTGACACCTGCACAGCAGAAGATCATCGAGATCGCTGCCGCCGAAGCGCACCAGTGGAACCTGGCGCAATTCCTGGCCAATAACGGTGCGGCCCTGCAACGTTTGCAGGCCGGTGGCGTAAAGGTTCTGGAATTCCCCGAAAGCGTTTGGGATGCGTTTGGTCAAGCCTCGCAAGAGGTTCTGGACGAGAACATGGGCGATGAGCTGTTCAAGAAGATCCACGACAGCGCGATGACGTCGATGGCTGCGTCGTCTGCATGGAACAACCTGTCGTCGGGTGTCTATACCGCGCAGCGCGACCGTGTTCGCAGCTAAGCCTTTCTGATCCAAGGAAAAGCGGTTCCCCCGCGCGGCGGGGGAACCTTTCCCGTTGCGCTAAGGGGTTTGGGCAAGCAACACTGATCCCAAGTGCAGCTGAGACGACCTGGGGACAATATGCAGGACGAAAACGGTATCTCGTTCTTCGGCGCCCTGTGGAATGGACTGGTCTGGTTCATTCAGAACATTGCCGAAGCCTTCTATAATTTCGGATACGCCATCACGCATCCGCAGCTCTGGCTGGACTGGTCCGACAAGGCGTCGATCATGCGCTTTGTCTATTATGGCGGTTCGGTCGAGTTCTTCTTTGTGGTGTTCACCTTCTTTCTGGTTCTGACGGCCATCGGGCTGTACTACCGGAATTTCATGTGGGCCATTGTTCGTGGCCTCGAGGGGTTTGCCAACACAACAGGGCGTTTCTTTGCCTGGGCAGGTCTTTTGATGGTGGTCCAGCAGATCGTCATCGTCTTCATGCAGCGGGTGTTTACACGTCCTGACATGTCTTTTGGTCTGGGCATCCCATTCCAGATGGACATCAGCTGGTTCGCTGAAGAACTAAAGCTTTACAACGCGATGGTCGTTTGCCTGTGCTGTACTTATACGTTCGTGCAGGGTGGGCATGTGCGTGTTGATCTGATTTATGCCGGCATCAGTCACCGGGCCAAGCGTGTCGTCGATATGCTGGGCGCGGTTTTGTTCATGATGCCGATGGCCGTACTGACCTGGATGTACGGCTGGTACTTCATGTGGCGGCACCTGATTGTGCCGAAACCTTCGGCCAGTGACACGCTGGATCGACTGGTCGCCAAGTCCCGCGCGCTGCGCTGGAACGTGGAAACCATCGGGTTCAGCCCCAATGGGTTCAACGCCTACTTCCTGTTCAAGATCCTGCTGGTGGCCTTTGCGGCCATGGTGTTCCTGCACGCCATCGCCTTCCTGTACCGGTCGTATCTGGAATTCGTGGAAGGGCCGGAAAGCACTGGAAAATACCTCGACAAGGACAGCCTTGGCGAGGGTGAAGAAGCCTATGAAGGCGCGCATTAAGGACGGAGACCAAGACAATGCTATTCGGACTTGATGGCGTCGAGATAGGCCTCATTATCGTATTCTTCTGCCTTTTCGGAGGCATTCTATCTGGCTTCCCGGTGGCTTTTGCCATCGGTGGTGCCGGGGTTATTTCCTTCGGGATCATTGCCGCGCTCGACAGTGCGGGTTTGCTGATCCATCAGGCGATAGACACAGGCTCGCAAGCCTACAGGGATGTTGTGAATTCGGGGGTGAAACCCGATACGATATCTGTATTCCGATACCCCGATTTACCAAGGATCGCCGAGCCGGTCTTTGTGCAAGGTTGGGAAACCGCTCTGGACCGCAATGTCTCGTTCATCGTGAACCGCATGAACGAACGGGTTCTGGCCGGACAATCAATTGAGACGTTGCTGGCCGTGCTGATGTTCGTTCTGATGGGCATCACGCTGGAACGCTCGAAGATCGCCAACGATCTGCTGACCACAATGGCACGCGTCTTCGGCCCCTTGCCGGGCGGTCTGGCGGTGTCGATCGTTGTTGTGGGTGCATTCCTTGCCGCATCCACCGGGATTGTCGGAGCGACCGTTGTAACGATGGGCCTGTTGGCCTTGCCGACCATGCTGCGGAACAACTACTCGCCCGAGTTGGCGACAGGTGTGATCGCAGCGTCAGGAACGCTGGGCCAGATCATCCCACCTTCGATTGTGATTGTTCTGCTGGGCACTCTGGCCGGAGATCTGTATTCGACGGCACAAGAGACACGTGCCATCGAGGCAGGATGTACCGATGCGCTCACCTTTCTGGGCGAGCCTGCGGTTGTCTCGGTCGGCACATTGTTCCAGGCCGCCTTGCTGCCGGGGATCATGTTGGCGCTGCTCTATGCGCTTTATGCCTTTGGGTATGCGCTGTTGAACCCTGACAAGGCCCCGGCCGTAGAGCTTTCGGGCGGGACGGGTGAGACTATCACCCGGTCTGAAGGGTTGACCTGGCTTCTGGGTGCTCCGCTGGCGCTGATTTTCGGGGCAGTTCTGCTGGGCAACGCTGGTGTGATTGGCAGCCAGAACATCTCGGTTTCGGCCTTTTCGGACATTGGGCAAGGCGCGTCCCTGCGTACCAACGTGTCGGAAGAATGCAAAACTTCCATGATTGAACTGCATGGTCAGTCTGCCTGGGATCAGGCCGTCGCCGAGCAGGAAGCCATCGATGCTGCCGGGGGTGTTGCGGACGCCCAGCGTCTGACCGAAGAGGAACTGGCCACCGCACAGCAACAGAAGATCGCAGAGGCTGCCCCCATCGGAACTGGCGTGGCTGTGACTCTTGTTCTTCTGGGGCTGACACTGGTTCTGGGTCGTGGCATTGCGCCATCGCGCGCGCCACAGCCCTTGATCCTGGGCGCGATTGGTTTGTTGCTGATGGCGTTGGTCGATATCCTTTTCATATCGCCGACAACATCCTCGGGCCTGACGTTCCTGCTGCTGGCTGTACCGTTTGCACTGGCCCTCTATGGTTGTAAGGAAGCCGCTGCGCGCTGTGCGACCAATGATCTGATTCGCGTTGTCTTTCCTCCGCTGGTTCTGATCATCGCGGTGTTAGGATCTATTCTGGGGGGTGTGACCAACCCGACGCCAGCAGCGGCGCTGGGGGCGGGCGGTGCGATCATGCTTGCAGCTTATCGCAAGCTTCAGGACCAGGGGCGATCGGGTAAGGTGATCATCTGGTCGACCTTTGCCGTAATCATCGCTTTGTTGATGGGCGTCAACTTTGATCTGCGTATCAATCAGGGCGGTGTCACGTTCGAAACATGGGTCGCGTTCTTCATCGCCTATGGGGCCTACCTGTTTGCTCTGTTCGGGTTGCTTTATGGCTGCTGGGTGCTGTTTTCGAGCGGTGTCCTGACACCTGTTGTGCGCGAGACAGCCAAAGTGACGTCGATGGTCTTCACCATTCTGATCGGATCACAGTTACTGAACCTTGTAGTGATCTCGTTTGGGGGTGAGCACTATATTCAGCAGTTCCTGAAGAGCTTTGACAACGAGTTCACGGTCTTCCTGATCGTGATGCTGGTGCTGTTCATTCTGGGTTTTGTGCTGGATTTCCTCGAGATCATCTACATCGTGATCCCCATCGTGGGGCCGGTGATTTATGGTGGGTCTTTTGATCCGAAATGGGTGACGATCATGGTGGCTGTGAACCTGCAGACCTCGTTCCTGACGCCGCCCTTTGGATTTGCGTTGTTCTATCTGAGGGGGGTTGCCCCAAAAGAGGTCACGACCGGCCACATCTATCGAGGGATCATACCGTTTGTCTTGATCCAGGTGGTCGGCATTGCGATCCTGTGGTTCTTCCCCTCGATCGTCACCATCGTGCCGGATCTGATCCCGAACTGATCCCGGTGAGTAAAATGCAAAGGGGGGCCAGTGGCCCCCCTTTTCTTTTTTGATTTGGAAAAGGGGCCAGCCCCTTCTTGGCCTGCGGCCAATTCATCCCCGAGGTATTTGTAGCCAGATGAAGCTGCGGATCAGGTGAACTGGATCAGGTCCCACCGATTGCCGAACGGGTCGCGCCAGACTGCAACCTGGCCATAGGGCTCGGTGCGTGGGGATTCTTCGAACGTGACGCCCCGTACCAGCATGTCGGTGTGATCGCGTTGGAAATCGT
The DNA here is from genome assembly GCF_059613205.1 of Ruegeria sp. BHSB064. NCBI lineage: Bacteria > Pseudomonadati > Pseudomonadota > Alphaproteobacteria > Rhodobacterales > Roseobacteraceae > Ruegeria > Ruegeria sp. BHSB064. The sequence goes on along the minus strand of NZ_JBXWSB010000075.1, from coordinate 16,200 downwards.
CGGTCTGCAGGAAGAAACCTACGCGGCCGCCGGTCTGGTTGCCAATAGCGGCTTGCTGGTCGGGGCCGTCAGCTTTGGCCATAAGCAGAGCACTGCCATTCGACCCGGGTGGAGAGATCAGCACCCAGCGTTTGCCGTTGCCCAGGTCGATGTCCTGCAGAAGCTGGAACCTGAGCGTTTCGGTGTAAAACGAGATCGCGGCATCATAGTCGGGCACCACGAGGGTAACCGCGTGCAAGTTCTGCTTCATGCTGTTGTCAGCCTTTGGTCGGATGGCGGTCGGGCAATTGAATATTGGCCACTTGTTCCGCTATTGGCGCCGAGGACAACGGGTGATGCGACGCATCGGAAAAGGCATCGGGATCTTTGATCTTTTTCCACTGCCCCTGAATATAAGCTTCCAGCCCTGAAAACTTGGCCTTGTAGCCCATCTTGGGACTGCCCGGGACCCAGTAGCCTAAGTAGATGTAGGGCAGGCCAGCTTCGCGCGCGATGTTAATGTGATCGAGGATCATATATGTGCCCAGCGAATTTTGGGGCTGGTTTGGGTCGTAGAAAGAATAGACCATGCTTAGCCCGTCATCGAGCACATCGGTCAGGCTTACTGCGATCAGATCGCCGGTTTTCGGATCGGCATATTCCACCACACGGCTGCGGATCGGAGTTTCTTCGATCATGGCTGCAAATTCGAACACATCCATGTCGGCCATGCCCCCGTCGGCGTGTCGGGTATCCAGATAACGGCGGAACAGTTCGTATTGTTCGTCTGTGGCCCAGGGCGACGTTGCGCGGCGTTCAAGATACCCGTTGCGTTTTGCAGCGCGCTTCTGGCTTTTGGTGGCGCGAAAGGCCGAAACGTCGATCCGGGCGGACAGACAGGCCGCACAGTCCGTGCAGGACGGTCGATAGAGCACGTTCTGCGATCGGCGAAACCCTTGCTGCGAAAGGGAGTTATTCAACTGCTCAGCGCCTTCGCCTTGAAGGGCTGTAAACAGTTTACGCTCCATCCTGCCGTCAAGATAAGGGCAGGGTTGTGGAGCGGTCACATAGAATTGTGGCGCAATTGGCAGCGTGTGTCGCATGAAGTTCCCATCTAGCCTCGGGACGGATGATAACAACCGTTCCCGAGACCGCCAAGTGATTCACGCAGTTGGATCTCACGCTCTTTGATTGATCATAACAGTCCCCAGGAAACTGTCGGTCAGGCCCTGACCGCGGGCGCTGGTCAACATCATGATGACCGAGATGATCTGGATCACGGCAAACGCCATGCTGACGAAATAGCCGGCTGTGTGCGCGATGGCTTTGCCCATATCCATACGTTCGCCAAACGCATCGCGCAATTCGATACCCATGAAGCGCATTCCAAGTGTGGCCGAGCCGTTGGTGATGGTCACGACGCGGTAGACGAAGCTGACCAAACCATAGATCAAGGCGAGAAAGAACAGGCCCAAACCTGCGGTGAAAAGGATCGCTACGGTGCACAAAAGCGAGATGAAAGCGATGTCGAACAGCCACGCGACAAAACGTTTGGTTGTTACCGAACTGTAGAATTCCGGTTGGGTATCTGGGTTAGGAAGGTGGTTCATTCATCAGGTCCGAAAGAAAGGGATGCGAAACCCTGACCCGAAATATCGGGACAGGGCAAGGTCCATCAGGCAGGTTCGCCTTTGCCATCGTCTTCGTGGTTTTCGCGGGCGCGTTCGTCCATGAACTGGTCGAATTCCGCCTTGTCCTTGGCGTCACGCAGACGGCGCAGGAATGCCTCAAAGTCCTGCTGTTCGCGTTCCAGACGGGCCAGAGTGTCAGCCTTGTAGGCGTCGAACGCGCTGTTGCCCGAAGGTTTCATTGCGCTCATGTGGCTGTGCCAGGATTTGCGGCGGCTGCAGGACTTGCTGAACATGCGTTTGCTCCAGATCATGTAGGCCAGAAGGGCAAGGCCCACGGGCCAGAAGAAGATGAACCCAAGGACCATGGCGGCGATCCAGGCCCCTTTGCCTTTATCGTCCAGCCAGGCTTCAATTCGGTAAAGCCATCCCGGATTTGCGGGGACGGCGGGGTCTGACAGTGCAGTCATGAAAGCTCTCCAGGGTTGATGTAAATTCTTTTCACATTGTCTAGATGGGGACGCATTTCGGGGATGCAAGAGGTGATGTGAAAAAGATTTACATTCCGCAATTCGGTTGACGTTGACCACCACTGATCGCAGGGTGCGGCCATGAATATGACTGAAAACAATACCGCACCGACGCTGACCGAAATCCTGGACTTGGAAAAAAAGGTCTGGATGGCGTTGGTCGAAGGCAACGCAAACGCCGACCGCGCCTTGCTGAGCGCGGATTTCTTGGGGGTTTATCCCACCGGGTTTGCCAATCGCGACGATCATGTTGGCCAATTTGCGGATGCTCCGACGATGGCAGAATTTGACCTGAGCGATGCGCGGTTGCGGGTTCTGACACCTGACATTGTGCTGTTGTCTTACAGGGCTGATTACTTGCGGCCCGGTGCGACAGAGCGCGAAGCGATGCTGATTTCCTCATTGTGGGAACGAAGGAACGACGTCTGGGTCAACAGTTTCAGTCAGGACACACCCCTTCAGGACGTCTGATCAGAATGCCCCATTGACGATGACGCGCCGCGATGCGCAGGGTGCGCGCATGACTGACGCACTTGCCATTACCCGACTTCCACGTGCTTTTGATCCGTCTTTGGGGGACGAGACACGGGCTTTGATCCCGGATTTATCTCAGGAACTTGCGGATTTGGTGGCGGGCACCGCCGGGTCCAGCCCCTATCTGAAAGGTCTGATCGAGCGGGAGAAGGATTGGTTGCCGCAGGCGCTGGCGCAACCGGATCAAGCATTGGCTGATGTAATGAACACCGCGCGGGAATTGCCGCCCGATCAGTTGAAACCCGGCTTGCGGCAGGCCAAGCGACGTTTGGCGCTGCTGACCGCTTTGGCTGATATTGCAGGTGCGTGGCCGCTGGAAAAGGTCACGGCGGCCCTTACGGATTTTGGAGCCCTGGCCGCGGATGTTGCGGCCAAAGCCGAGATCGCTGCGTTGATAAGGCGCAAGAAACTGCCCGGAATGACCGAGGATGATGTCGAAAATGCAGCCGGGCTTGTCATTCTTGCAATGGGTAAAATGGGCGCGCATGAGCTGAACTATAGCTCGGACATTGACCTGATCGTCCTGTTTGACGAGACGCGTTTTGACCCCGATGACTTTTACGAGGCCCGTCAGGGCATGGTCCGAGCGACGCGAAACTTTTGCGCGACGCTCAGCGACAAGACGGCTGACGGGTATGTCTTTCGAACTGACCTGAGACTGCGTCCTGATCCCGCCGTGACACCGGTGTGCATGGCGATGGAAGCGGCTGAACGGTATTATGAAAGCCTTGGTCGTACCTGGGAACGGGCAGCCTATATCAAGGCGCGGCCCTGTGCAGGGGATCTGGCTGCGGGTCAAAGGTTTTTGGACAGCCTGCGCCCATTCGTCTGGCGCCGTCATCTGGATTTTGCCGCCATTCAGGACGCCCATGACATGCGTCTGCGTATCCGGGAAAACAAAGGCACGGGTGGGTCCATGTCGATCCCCGGCCACGATATGAAGCTGGGGCAGGGCGGAATTCGTGAGATCGAGTTTTTCACCCAAACCCGCCAACTGATCGCGGGTGGGCGCGACGCGGACCTGCGCGTGCGGGGGACTGTTCCGGGGCTGGCGGCGCTGGCATCGAAAGGCTGGGTACCACAGGAGGTCGCTGACAAGCTGACAGATCATTACCGGGCGCATCGAGAGGTGGAACATCGTATTCAGATGATCCACGACGCGCAGACCCATAAGGTGCCCAAAACGCCGGATGGGATTGAGCGTGTTGCGTGTCTGATGGGGATCAGCAGCGCCGAATTGACTCAAGATCTTATGCAACGCCTGACCGAAGTGCATGAACTGACCGAGGGGTTCTTTGCTCCGGGCCAATCACAGGCGCCTGCACCGGTGCAGGATGTCGAGTTTGACAAAAAGATACTGGCGCGTTGGACGACCTATCCGGCCTTGCGGTCGCAGCGGGGCGCTCGGATATTCGAACGCCTGCGGCCCGAATTGCTGTCGCGCCTTGCCAAGACCGCCAAGCCGGACGAGGCGCTTATGGCCTTGGACGGGTTTCTGGCCGGTCTTCCCGCCGGGGTGCAGCTGTTTTCTCTGTTCGAAGCAAACCCGCATCTGATCGACCTTTTGGTCGATATTGTCGGGACGTCCCATGCACTTGCCTCGCACCTGTCCCGTAACGCGTCGGTGTTTGACGCTGTGATCGGGGGCAGTTTCTTTACCGATTGGCCGGGGCTAGAGGCGCTGCAAGCCGAACTGGCAAAAGCCCTTTCGCATGAAGCGGACTATGAGACCCAGCTCGATCTGGCGCGGCGCTGGTGTAAGGAATGGCATTTCCGCATTGGTGTGCACCATCTGCGCGGCTTGATTGACGGGACACAGGCCGGTCAGCAATATGCTGAGCTTGCTCAGTCGGTGATCGCAGCCATACTCCCACACGTCACTGAAAACTTCGCCCGCAAACATGGTCCTGCGCCGGGGCGTGGGGCGGCTATTCTGGGCATGGGGTCTCTTGGGGCGGGGCGGATCAACTCGCAATCCGACTTGGACATGATCGTGATCTATGATCCACAGGACCAAGAGATGTCGGATGGCCCGCGCCCATTGGCCACGCGCACCTATTACGCGCGCTTTACACAAGCGCTGATCACCGCACTCTCAGCCCCCATGTCGCAAGGGCGTTTGTACGAGGTCGATATGCGACTGCGCCCCTCGGGCAACCAGGGGCCGGTGGCAACAAGTTGGGCCAGCTTTACCAACTATCAGCAAAACGAAGCCTGGGTGTGGGAGCATCTGGCCTTGACCCGAGCGCATGTCGTTGCGGGTGACGCGGGGCTGGCTGAGGACATTGAGACCTTCCGGGCAGAATTCCTGTCTCGTCCACGAGAACAGAATAAAGTCCTGCGCGAGGTGGCAGAAATGCGCGCACGCCTAGCTGCCGCCAAGGCGCCAGCGGGCATCTGGGATGCCAAGAACGGACCGGGGCGTCTGATGGACATCGAACTGATGGCCGAAACCGGTGCTTTGCTGGCAGGCTCTGCGCAGCGCGATGTGGCGTCGGGTCTGGATGGCGCCGTCGCAGCCGGATTGCTGAATGTCGCGCAGGCGCAATCGCTGAAAGAGTGCTATGATTTATGCTGGTCTGTGCAATGTGCCGCCCGTTTGCTGTCGGGCAAGGCCATCGAAGCGGACAAGATCGGCGAGGGTGGCACCGCGTTTCTGTGCCGCGCAACAGGGTTCGAACAGGTCGAGGCGCTACAGGCGGCATTGCAGGACAGTTATACGACCGCAGCCGATCTGATCGGGGGCGTGATCAAAGGGGGCGAAGATGGCGCGCAGCACTGATCCCAACGACCACAAGGGTCTGATCCTTGAAGCCTATCGCATTGACGGCATCACTTTGCCCGAATGCCGCAGCATCTTTCTGGACTGGGCGCTCAGCCTGCCTGCCGATCGCGATCAGAATACAGCTCTGGCGGAGTTGCACGCGGGCTATGTGGACCAAAACCCCGATCATCCCATGACTCAGGTCCTGAGCGAGGGCCTTCAGGCGGCTCAGACCCCCAAACGCCGAGGCGGATGGCGATCCCGTAAACGCTAGGGCTTTTCCATCGGAGCGTTCATGACTATGAGGGCGCCATGACCCAATCTGCCGACCGCCCCCGTATCCGCCTGAAACCCAAAGCCAATGCGCGCGGCCTGCGTCATGGCTTCCCCTGGGTCTATGCCAACGACATCGTTACCGACCGCCGTACCCGCAAGATCCCTGCGGGTGCTCTGGCCGTGCTTGAGGACGACAAACGCGCGCCCATTGCGCTGGTGGCGGTCAACCCCGAGTCCAAGATCATGTGCCGGGCGCTGGACCGTGATATCTACGCGCGGCTTGACGCCGCGTGGTTCGAAACCCGCCTGCAACGCGCCCTCGAGATGCGCGAACGCCTGTTTGACGCCCCGTATTACCGCCTGATCCATGCCGAGGCGGATGGCTTTCCCGGCGTGATCATCGACCGCTTTGGTGACGCCTGCGTCATCCAACCCAACGCAGCTTGGGCCGAGGCGCATCTGGACCTGCTGACAGACGCTCTGGTCAAGGTCACAGGCGTGACCACGGTGCTGAAAAACGCCTCGGGCCGCACGCGTGGGCTTGAGGGGCTGGACGACGTTAACCATACCCTGCGCGGCACCGCACCCGACGCACCCCTGCCGGTGCCGATGAATGGCGCGACCTATATGGCCGATCTGACCGGCGGGCAAAAAACCGGTCTGTTCTATGACCAGCGCCCCAACCATGCCTTCGCTGCGCGGCTTGTGCATCCGGGTGCGCAGGTTCTGGATGTTTTCAGTCATGTGGGTGGTTTTGGACTGGCGATGTTGGCGGGTGGAGCAGGGCAGGCGCTATCTGTCGATGGCTCCGCCGCCGCGCTGGAACTGGCAGCAAGTGGCGCTGAGGCATCAGGTCTTTCCCACAAGTTCCAAACCCGGCAAGGCGACGCGTTCGACGTGTTGACCCAATTGGGGGAAGAGGGCGCGCAGTTTGACGTCGTGATCTGCGACCCACCCGCTTTTGCGCCGTCGAAACAAGCTCTGGATGCAGGGTTGCGCGCCTATGAGCGGATCGCGCGACTTGCTGCGCCTCTGGTCAAACCTGGCGGCTATCTGGGGCTGTGCTCATGTTCACACGCCGCTGATCTGGGGCGGTTCCGCGATGCATCATCCCGCGGGATAGGTCGCGCCGGACGGCAGGCGCAACTGATCCACACCGGATTCGCAGGCCCGGATCACCCGCAATTGCCGCAACTGGCGGAAAGTGGCTATCTCAAAGCGGTGTTCTATCGTCTATGAAAGCCGTTCTGGACACCTGCGTGATCTACCCCACGGTGATGCGTGAGATGCTTCTGGGCGCGGCGCGTCTGGGTCATTTCACCCCGATCTGGTCTGCACACATCCTCGAGGAATGGGCCCACGCGGCCCGCAAACTAGGTCCAACAGGTGAAGCGCAAGCGCGCGCCGAAGTCGCACTGACACAAGCCAATTGGCCGGATGCCGAGCGTGTTTCGAACGAAGGGCTGCAAAACCGCCTTTGGCTGCCTGATGCTGCTGACATCCACGTGCTAGCCACCGCTATTGCTGCGTCTGCCGATGTAATCGTGACGGTGAATGCCAAGGATTTTCCAAAAAACATCCTAGCCGAAGAAGGGCTTGATCGCGTCGACCCTGACAGCCTGCTTCACAGCTTCTGGCTATCAAACCCAGACGGCATGAATACACTTGCAACTCAGGTCCTTGCCGAGGCCAACCGTCTCTCAGGTGACCAATGGACGTTGCGCGCATTGATGAAAAAAGCCCGCCTTCCCCGATTGGGCAAAGCCCTCACCACGTAAACGCGATCCTGCTTCATCTGGCCACAAATACCTCGGAGAGCACGAGAGGCTGGCCTCTCGCTGCGCGCCCTCAGCCACGCGCCCAACGCTGTTCAAGCTTCTCCAACGCTGCAATCCGCTCATCCGTCTTTGGGTGGCTCATCAACCACGCTGGAACGACACCGGCACGTTGCTGTGTCAGGTCCTCCAGCTTGTGAAACAGCGATTTCTGCGGTCCAATTCCGATACCGGCTTTGGTCAGCAAAGCAGCAGCATACTCATCTGCCTCATATTCATCCCCACGTGACAGGCGCGAGGCCAAAAGGGCGGTCAAAGCATTGGCAATCATCGCGCCGATGAATGGGATGAACCGGTTCAGAACCAGTATCAACGCCGTCCTCATCGCGTTCTGACCGGAAAAATCAATCATCCGCCGCCGCGCGTGTCCCAGCGCCACATGCCCCAGCTCATGCGCGATAACGCTGGCCATTTCTTCGGCCGATACCTCGCCATTGCGGAACTTGCGATAGAACCCGCGCGTAATGAAAATCCGCCCGTCTGGGGCGGCCAACCCATTCACCGGGTCGATCTCATAGATATAAACCGGCACCCGATCGATCCCCAGAGCAGCGGCAAGCCGGTCCGTCATGCGTTTCAGCGCAGGGTCGGCCAACTCGGTCGACTTTGCGTCCAATTCTCGGTGCGTGCGCCAGACAGAGATACGGTACATCACAAGGCCGTACAGTACGGCCAGAAGGATCGGCGTGAACTTGATCATGAACTAGATATGGGGCAGTGGCGAAGACCTGGCAAGAGTGTCGTCCGGGTGCAATTCTGGACCATCCGCAGGTGAAGGTGCGAAGGCACCACCAAGACGGCAAGCAGGTCCCATGCAGCGGCGTTAGGATCGATCTTGGACCTGCGAAGGGAAGAACAGCCCAAGCCAGATGAGATTTTAGCGAATTTACAGTATAATCCATCTGATTTTGCTGGAGGAAATGTTGTGTCCGATCCCTATGCCGATCTCGCGTCTCAAGATGAAGAGCTTCAGAAACGTATCGCCGATGCGATAGATATCCGCAGCCAGGATCCAGCGCAGATAGAGATCAGACAGGCTTATCTTGCGGATATTGAATTGCCCGCGAATGCATCAGCCGTCGAACTGGGGTCCGGGACGGGATATGTCACGCGGGACCTGATCGGCATGGCCGGAGCCGAAACAGCACTGGGTGTGGAACCTTCACCTGTAATGGTAGATCGTGCCAACGCGCATTTTGCGGACGAGCCAAACTTGAGCTTTGTGGTTGGGGACGCAAGGCAGACCGGCCTGCCGGATGGTAGGTTTGATATTGTGTTGATGCACACGTTACTGTGCCATGTCCCCGAGCCGGAGAAAGCCATTCACGAGGCACATCGGATTTTGAAACCCGGCGGCGTATTGGCGATTTGTGATGGCGACTACAGCACCGCAACCGCCCGGATCGCCGATTTTGATCCGCTGGATCAGCTTGTGCGTTTCATGATCAACCAGAACGTCACCAACCTGTGGATCATGCGCCAGATTTCAGGTCTGCTGACCGATAACGGCTTTGCATTGGGTGCACGTAAGGGCCACGGTTATGTTGCTGAAGGGCAGGCCGAGTACTTCCTGACCGTCATAGATCGGGGCGCGGATCGCTTGGTGGAAGAAAGCATTCTGCAGCCCGACACCGGAGAGGCCCTGAAGCAAGAAGCACGCGACCGCGTCGCACGAGATACGTTCTTTGGCTACATGTCCTACGTCAGTCAAATCGCCTACAAGCAATAGACATCTGACCGATTTTGGTTACCCGCATTACCGCGTAAGGTCCTTCATGCCCTGTTCCAGGCCAGCCAGCGTCATGGGAACCATGCGATCCTCGAAAATCTCTCGGATCATGCCAATGGAGTGGGTGTATTCCCAATATTTCTCGGGCACCGGGTTGATCCAAAGGTTGGATGCCCACTGTTCGCGCGCCCGTTGCAGCCAGACTTGTCCGGCTTCCTGATTCCAGTGTTCGTTGGCACCGCCGGGATAGGCGATTTCATATGGGCTCATCGAGGCATCGCCGACAAAGATGCACTTGTAATCACCACCATAGGTGCGAAGAACCTCGTGCGTAGGCGTCTGTTGATCCCAGCGACGGCGATTATCGCGCCAAACGCCTTCATAAAGGCAATTGTGGAAGTAGTAGTATTCCAGATGCTTGAATTCGGTTCGGGCGGCGGAAAACAGTTCTTCGACCACCTTGATGTGCGGGTCCATTGATCCGCCCACGTCCAGAAACAGCAGCACTTTGACCGCGTTGTGACGCTCGGGGCGGGTCTTGACGTCCAGATAGCCATGTTCAGCCGTGGCGCGGATGGTGCCGTCCAGATCCAGCTCTTCAGCCGCGCCTTCACGCGCCCAGCGGCGCAGCCGTTTTAAGGCGACCTTGATGTTGCGGGTGCCCAGTTCAACTGTGTCGTCTAAGTTTTTGAATTCCCGCTTGTCCCAGACTTTGACGGCGCGCTGATGGCGGCTTTCCTTTTGCCCAATGCGGACCCCTTCCGGGTTATAGCCATAGGCCCCAAACGGAGAGGTTCCGGCTGTGCCAATCCACTTGTTGCCCCCCTGATGGCGGCCCTGTTGTTCCTTCAGACGCTCGCGCAGGGTTTCCATCAGCTTGTCAAACCCGCCAAGCGCTTCGATCTCGGCCTTTTCCTCATCCGACAGGTGCTTTTCCGCCATCTTGGCCAGCCAGTCGCCCGGGATATCCACGGCTTCCAGAACCTGATCGAAACTGATCTCGTTCAGCCCTTCGAAACTGGCTGCAAAAGCGCGGTCAAACTTGTCGATGTTGCGTTCGTCCTTCACCATCGACACACGCGCGAGGTAATAAAACGCTTCGACATCATAGGTGGCGAGGCCCTTTTTCATGCCCTCCAGAAAAGTCAGGTATTCCCGGAGCGAGACCGGAATTCCAGCTTTGCGGAGGTTTTCGAAAAAGGGCAGAAACATCGCGCTATCCCACCAAACGGACCAGAACGAGCGATATTATTAACCCGACCAGCGCAAACGCGATCCCGTAGCCCGCCGCATATTGCGCCATGTCGGCCCCATTGCCATTGCGTTTCTTCGCGGTCAAAGCGCCCAGGATTGCCCCCAGGATCGCCATTCCCAAAACTACCACCATATGCGTTTCACCCGTCTGTCGTGCTGCCGGAACTCCGCTGGCCTGCGCTTTCAACCAAAGACTGGGCCACCAGTTCCGAGCCGAACCCGTATCGCGCCCAACCAATGCTGTCCAGCCTGACCGAACGGGCCTGTTGAAGCTGTCCGGACTGTTTCAAAGCCTCGGACTTCAACAGAAGCAAAGTGGCCAGTATCGAGGCGTTTTCGGCGCGGGTCATCACATCGATGGCGTTGTTCAGTTCTGGCAGGACGCGGGGTCCCTGATTTTGAGCCAAAGCAAATGCAGCGGTCTGCGTGGTCACATAGGCTTGGTGAACTTCGGTTCCAGGCGTTGCCTTCAGAAATTGCTGTGCAATCTGGAACTGACGCAGCGCTTCGTTTGGATTTCGGAATTGTTCCATCCGACCCATCAGGTAGTGGGGGTAAGCGCGGCGGTGGTCCGTCCATCCCATCCGCTGACCGATGCTTGCTGCTTTTCTGGCTGCCCGCATTTGCCGGGGCGAACCGGGCCCGGGTCCAAGCGATTTCTGGATGGCGTCGATCCATTCCCTCGGCGTCTCGGTTGCAGGTTGCGCAGCCAGCCGATTGCCGCGCGGGTTCAGGCGGCTCAGTACCCCGGGGATCACGGCGGCAACTTCTTCGCGGCTCATGCCCGTGCGCAGTTCGGGCGCATAAGCGGCGCGCAGGATCAACATGTCAAACCCGGTCAGAACGGTATGGATGTTGTCGTCGTTGAACACAGAATCCGGCAGGTGATAGAGGTCATTCAACGGCCCAAGGGCCTGGGCCAGCTCTTCATGCAGGCAGTCCCGTATTTCCTGCGGGCTGACGTCATAGGGGATGAAAATGCCAAGCCGTTCGCGTCGGCGCAGTTCGGTCCAACTGCTTTTGGCCTTGCGGCGGTCACGGCGGTACTCGTTCAGGCTTGAGGCGTTTGGAACCACAAAGCAGGCCGCATTGGGTAGAATGCGCAGGATGTCTTCCTGGCTCACCGCCTCGATCGTGATATTGGCCTGACCCTCGCGGATCTGCCGGATATTGATCCCGGCTTCGCGTTTCAGGCGGTTCAGCAGCCGTGTCAGATCCTGCTGCATGCTGGCAGTGGGTGAACCGGTCAACCTTACAGTGATTGGTGTTTCAAACCGGGTAAACACGGGCAGCGCAGCCCCGCTTTCCAACGCGAAATGCAACGATAAAAAATCTTCGGCGATGTTCTTGTTGGATCGGGCAGGTGGCCAGGGCCGCGGAGCGCCAAAGGTCTTTGTCGGAGGCAAAGTTGCCTCAACCGAGCGGACCTCGTCTGACACCGGAACCGTTTGAATGGTTTCAACTGATGTGCAGCCCGCCGCAAACAGCGCCAGAACAAGAGCGGACCAACGCGTCATGGGCGGGAATACTTGATAAATGGCGTGACCGTTCCGATGCGATCATAGAGCTGACGCGCGGTTTTGTTGAACTCCTGTGTCAGCCAATAGACGGATGGGGCGCCTTGCCGGTCAGCCTCCTCATACACCGCCTGGATCAATGCACGGCCCACGCCTGTTCCACGGGCTTCGGGTCGGGCGAACAGGTCTTGCAAATAGCAGACCTTTTCTACTTTCCATGCGTGGCTGTGAAACAGATAGTGCGTCAACCCGACCAGTTTGCCATCCTGCTCGGCGACAAAGCACGAAAAATCTTGCGGATCATCACCCAACAATCTTGAGAATGTCGTCTCGTACACCTCTGAGGGCAGCGCGGTTTCATAGAACGCCAGATAGTCCCGCCACATGTCTGCCCACTGATCCTTATCTTCGGCTTGAAGTGGGCGGATTTTCAATGTGTTCGCCAAGCGATCTATCCAATTCTGTGAGGTTTAGCCTGTCACTCCTGCGATGCTGACAGCCGGGGTGCAGCAACGCAAGTCAAGATCACCAATTGTTCAGGTTTCAGCTACCGTTTGCCGCGCGCCATGAAAGCCAGGCGCTCGAACAAATGCACATCCTGCTCATTTTTTAGCAAAGCACCATGCAGTTTCGGCAATGCATTGGCCCCGTCGCGTTTGAGGTCCTCGGCGCTCAGGTCTTCGGCCAGCAACAGCTTCAGCCAGTCCAGAACCTCTGAGGTCGATGGCTTTTTCTTCAAACCCTGTGTTTCACGAATTTCATAGAACTGGGTCAGCGCCGTGGTCAAAAGCGCGTCTTTGATCCCGGGGTGATGCACTTCGACGATACGGCGCATCGTGGCCTCGTCGGGAAAGCGGATATAGTGAAAGAAGCAGCGGCGCAGAAAGGCGTCGGGCAGCTCTTTTTCATTGTTTGAAGTGATGATGACGATGGGGCGGTTCTTGGCCCGGATCGTTTCTCCGGTCTCGTAAACATGGAACTCCATCTTATCGAGTTCCTGCAAAAGATCGTTGGGAAACTCGATATCCGCCTTGTCGATCTCATCGATCAGCAGAACAACTTTTTCATCGGCGTCGAATGCCTGCCACAACTTACCCTTGCGGATGTAATTCGACACGTCATGCACGCGCTCTTCGCCCAACTGACTGTCGCGCAGGCGGCTGACCGCATCATATTCATACAGGCCCTGTTGCGCGCGCGTGGTGGATTTCACGTTCCACTCGATCATCCGCAGCCCCAACGCGCCGGCCACCTGTTTGGCCAGCTCGGTCTTGCCAGTGCCGGGTTCCCCTTTGACCAGCAGAGGGCGTTCGAGTGTGACGGCTGCGTTCACGGCAATGGTCAGATCGTCTGTGGCAACATATTCGGCTGTACCTTGAAAACGTGCTGTCATGGGCCTCTCATGTGGTTGTGCGACGGGGTCGGGCAAACTGTGTTTTCCGGGTTACAGAGAGGCAAGGTTTTTGACAACCCGCGTCCCTGCGTCCAACCACGGGATTTTTACTGTATCTCCAAGCCCTTTTGCTTGATTCGCGTGCAGTCGACGTTAGGGCGTGAAGCAAGCCGCCCCAAAAAAGCCCGCTGAATTTCATAGAAAAACAAGGTTTTCTTGATGTTTGTCTCATATTTAGACAAATCCGCTTGGGCGAATGTGGATGCAACGTTTGTGTAGTGACATTCCACGGCCCGTCGGCTAAACGCTGCGCAGAAGGGAGAGCCAAATGTCAGGTGAAACAACCGCGACCGACGTTTCTGGCCATACCGAGGGAGCAAATATGAAGCAGGAAGTTTTTCTGCCGGAAGATTACCGTCCGGCCGAAGATGAACCTTTCATGAATGATCGTCAGCTTGAGTATTTTCGCCGCAAGCTGCTGGATTGGAAGACAGAACTATTGGCAGGCAGCCGCGACACGATCGAAGGGCTGCAGGACAACACCCGTAACATTCCGGACGTCGCAGACCGCGCCAGCGAGGAAACTGATCGTGCGCTGGAACTGCGTACAAGGGATCGCCAGCGCAAGCTGGTCGCCAAGATCGACTCGGCCCTGCGCCGGATCGACGAAGGTGAATACGGGTATTGCGAAAAGACCGGCGACCCGATTTCGCTGAAACGTCTGGACGCGCGTCCGATTGCCACCATGACGCTTGAGGCACAAGAACGTCACGAGCGCCGCGAAAAGGTCCACCGCGACGATTGATCGCCGGTTTGGGGTTAAAAACTTAAGCGCCGGGGCCTGTGGCTCCGGCGTTTTTGCGTTAAGGCGGGGGCATGAATATCGATGGTTTGAAATTCTGCGTGATTGGTGGCGGCATCGGTGGTCTGGCCGCCGCGCTTGCGCTGCGCATCAACGGCGCGCAGGTCACAGTACTTGAACAGGCTGCCGAACTGACCGAAGTCGGGGCAGGTCTGCAAATCAGCGCCAATGGCATGGCCGTCCTTCGGGCCCTAGGGGTTGCAGATCACGAACCTGCCTTTGGACAAAGGTCGTTTGGCACGGTACTGCGCGACTATAGAAAGGGGCGGGTGATCAGCCGCGTACCCAGTCCTGCCGCGGGACAAACCTTTTATTACCATCGCGCCGACCTGCTTGACATACTGCACAAGGCCGCGTTGCGCGCCGGAGTTGAACTGCGCCTAGGATCACGCGTCACCGAAGTGCGCAAACACCCCGGAGAGGCCGAGATTGTTCTGGAAGGCGGCGAAAGGTTGCGGGCTGAATGCGCTATCGCAGCAGACGGCGGACGAAGCGTGATCCGGCCGATCCTCAACGGTTCCGAAACACCAGCCTTCACCCATCAAGTCGCATGGCGGGCTACGATTCCATGGAATCGTCCCGTGCAGATGCCGCGTGCCGCGCTGACAATGGGGCCGGGGCGTCATGTGGTGACCTATCCTTTGCGCGATCAAAGCCAAATGAACATCGTAGCGATCGAAGAACGGTCAGACTGGCATGAGGAAGGATGGCGTCAGGAGGGCGATCCGGTTGATCTGCGCGCGCGCTTTGCTGACTTTGGTGGGGAGGTGGGCGAGATTTTGGCGCAAGTCCAGCAGGTCAACATTTGGGCTTTGTTCCTGCGCCCGGTAGCCGAGAAATGGCAAAACGGTCGCCTTGCTTTGCTTGGGGACGCAGCACACCCGACGCTGCCCTTCATGGCGCAAGGAGCCTGCCTGGCGCTGGAGGATGCGTGGTGTCTTGCACGCGCATTCGAGGCGCAGTCGGGTGTCGCACAAGGGTTGGCTGTGTACGAAAGCGCGCGCAAAGTTCGCGCGCGAAAAGTTGTTGCGGCAGCGGGATCAAACGCGCGGAACTTTCATCTCAAAGGCCCGATGCGCCTGGCTGCGCAGGCCGCTCTGATGACGCTCGGTCCAAGGCTCGCGCAACGATACGAATGGATTTACAGCTACGATCCGACTGTCTGAGCGGTTACAGATCCAGGTCAACCCAGACCGGCACGTGATCCGAAGGCTTTTCATGTCCGCGGATTTCAAAGTCGATCCTGCAATCACGCATCAGGTCCGCAGCTTGAGGGGTCAACAGGAAATGGTCGATCCGAATGCCGTCGTTTCGGTTCCAGGCACCGGCCTGATAGTCCCAGAATGAGTAATGCCCGGGGCCTTGGGTCTTGGCCCGGAATGCCTCGGTAAACCCAAGGTTCAGGATCTTGCGAAATGCCGCGCGGCTTTCGGGCCGGAACAGAGCGTCCTCCCGCCAAGCATCAGGACGTTTGGCATCTTCGGCCTGTGGAATGATGTTGTAGTCGCCTGCCATCAGGGCCGGCTCTTCACTGTCCAACAGGTCGCGCGCGCGTTGATACAGCCGCTCCATCCACGCCAGCTTATAGTCGTATTTCGGTCCAGGCACCGGATTGCCGTTGGGCAAGTACAAGCCGCAGATTCGCAGCGCCTTTTTTCCCACCACTGTCGCTTCGATCCAACGCGCTTGTTCATCTTGGTCATCCCCCGGCAGACTGCGCGAGACATCTTCCAATGGCAGTTTCGACAGGATTGCCACGCCATTGAAGCTTTTTTGCCCATGGGTTTCCACGTTGTATCCACGCTCTTCAAACATCTCGCGTGGAAAGTTCTCGTCGATGGATTTGATTTCTTGCAAAAGAACGACGTCGGGTTGCGCGTCATCCAGCCACCGCGGAAG
>NZ_JBXWSB010000074.1:0-23612 GCF_059613205.1 Ruegeria sp. BHSB064 | reverse complement strand
ATGGATGTCGTTGTTGTCGAAGACCATCGCGCACCGGTTGTGCAACACATGGTCTGGTATCGCGCCGGATCTGCGGACGAGCCGATAGGGTCTTCTGGTGTGGCTCATTTCTTGGAACACCTGCTGTTCAAGGGCACCGATACTCTGGCACCGGGTGAGTTTTCGGCCACAGTTGCAGCCAATGGTGGCAACGACAACGCGTTCACTTCTTACGACTATACTGCTTATTTTCAGCGCGTTGCGGCCGATCGACTGGAACTGATGATGCAAATGGAATCCGACCGGATGCGGAATCTGCGTCTGAGCGAAGAGGATATTCTGACCGAGCGTGACGTGATCCTTGAAGAGCGCAACCAAAGGACCGAGAACAATCCGCGCGCCCTGTTCGGCGAACAGATGAACGCCGCGCAATATCTCAATCATCGCTACGGCGTGCCGATCATCGGCTGGAAACATGAGATGGAAGAGTTGGACATGGAGGATGCGCTGTCGTTCTACCAAACCCATTATGCGCCCAACAACGCCATCCTGGTGGTCACAGGCGATGTCGAACCTGATGAGGTCCGTACCCTTGCCGAACAATATTACGGTGTGATCCCGGCCAACCCGGACTTGCCCGAGCGGATGCGGTCGCAGGAACCGCCGCAAACCGCCGAACGGCGGCTGACCTACAAAGATCCGCGCGTGGCGCAGCCATATGTGCAGCGCAGTTATCTGGCACCGGAACGCGATCCGGGTGAACAGGAAAAGGCGGCGGCCCTGTTCCTGCTTGCCGAGCTGCTGGGTGGCAGCACCACGTCTTATCTGAACGAAAAACTCCAGTTCGATCAGCAAAAAGCCGTCTATGCAGGCGCATTCTATCGCGGTGTCTCGCTGGATGATACGACCTTCGATCTGCTGGTTGTTCCGGCGCAGGGCGTGTCGCTGCAAGAGGCCGAAGAGGCCATGGATCAGGCCGTGGCTGATTTCATCGCTGAAGGTGTGAAAGAAGACGATCTGAACCGTATCAAGATGCAACTGCGTGCGTCACAGATTTATGCACGCGACAATGTTGATGGGATCGGCAACCGGTATGGCCGCGCCCTGACCAGCGGGTTGACGGTTGAGGATGTGCAGGCTTGGCCCGACATTCTTCAGGCCGTGACCAGAGACGAGATCATCGCCGCTGCCCGCGAAGTCCTGCAACCTGAAACATCTGTCACAGGCTGGCTGATGCGCGATGATGAGGTGACGCAATGAAACGGATTCTTGCAACTCTGATTGCCTGTATGATTGCTCTGCCGGCGCTCGCCGAGATCGAGATCAAGGAGGTGACCTCACCCGGCGGGATCAAAGCCTGGCTGGTCGAAGACCACGCGATCCCCTTCACTGCGCTGGAACTGCGGTTTCGTGGTGGGACGTCGCTGGACGATCCGGACAAGCGTGGTGCTGTGAATTTGATGAGCGGCCTGATCGAAGAAGGCGCGGGTGATTTGGACGCCCAAACCTATGCCCGCGAACTTGAAGCCCTGGCCGCATCATTCAGGTATAATGCGGGCGACGACACCGTATCGATTTCAGCGCAATTTCTGACCGAAAACCGGGACCAGGTGATTGATCTATTGCGCACCACGATCCATGAACCCCGTTTCGATCAGGACGCGATCGAACGCGTACGTGCGCAAATCCTTTCGGGATTGCGCTCGGACCAGACCGACCCGAATGAGATTGCTGGCCTGAACTTTGCTCAGATGGCCTATGGCGATCATCCTTATGGGTCCGAAGGGAAAGGCACGATCGAAAGCGTTTCGGCCCTAACGCGCGATGACGTGGTGGCTGCGTATGACAGCGTCTTTGCCAAGGACCGCCTGTATGTCGGGGCGGTGGGTGATATCACGGCGGAAGAACTAGGCGCGTTACTGGATAAACTGCTCGCCGATTTGCCGGAAACCGGTAAGCCCATCCCGGACAAAGCCGATGTGACCATTCCGGGTGGCGTCAGCGTCGTCGAGTTCGACACACCGCAATCCGTGGCCCTGTTTGGTCATGCCGGGATTGACCGGGATGACCCGGATTTCTTCGCTGCGTTTGTCCTGAATCACATTCTTGGCGGGGGCGGGTTTGAAAGCCGTCTGATGCAGGAAGTGCGTGAAAAACGTGGTCTGACATATGGGATCGGAACCTATCTGGTGCCCAAGGATTTGGCATCTGTCTATCTGGGGTCGGTGTCGTCGGCCAATGACCGCATTGCCGAGGCGGTCGAGGTGATCCGTGACGAATGGGCCAAAGCCGCGACCGAAGGCGTTACTCAGAAAGAGCTGGACGATGCCAAGACCTATCTGACTGGTGCATATCCGCTGCGGTTTGATGGCAACGGACAGATTGCCGGGATCATGGTCGGGATGCAGATGGAAGATCTGCCAATCGACTATATCGCAACCCGCAACGACAAGGTGAACGCCGTGACGCTGGAAGACGTGAACCGCGTTGCCTCCGAATTGCTTGACCCGGACGGGCTGCATTTTACCATCGTCGGAAAACCTGTCGGTCTTGAGACCACAAACTGAAAAAAGGGGTGAGCGCGTCTCACCGCTTTTTCATACTGCGCAACATCTCACCCATCATCTGCCCAAACTTGCCCGAGCCGCGCTGATACAGCGCGCCATCCACGGCCAGAACCGTGCCGCTGATATAGCTGGCCAGATCCGAGCTGAGGAACAGGCAGGCATTGGCCACGTCCTGAGGTTGACCCCAGCGGCCCAACGGTACATCGCGGCGTAGTGCTTCGCCGGCATCCGGGGTGGGGGCCAGACGTTTTGCGCCTTCGGTGCCTTCGATGAACCCCGGCACGACCGAGTTCACACGGATCCCTTCAACACCCCATTCCATCGATAGCGTCCGGGTGATCTGATCGACCCCGGCTTTTGCGGCGCAGACATGGGCTTGGCCCTCATACGGCAGGTAAGACTGCGGGGCCGAGATGTTGATGATGCTGGCACCGGGGCGTTTCAGGTAAGGGTAGGCCCCTTTCATCACGTGGATCGTACCCATCAGGTCAATGTCGATCACTGTTTTGAACGCATTGACCGACATTTCAGCCGCCAACGCCGGGAAGTTCCCCGCAGCGCCTGAAACCAACACGTCGAAATCGCCGAAGGCATTGTGAAACTGTTTAAAGCCCGCGGCCACAGCGTCCGGGTCCCGCACGTCAAAAGATGCACCCATAGCGTCTGCCGCACCTGCGGCTTTCAGCGCAGCAACTGTGTCGTCCACTTTTTCCTGCGACCGGCTCGCCACCGCGAGTTTCGCACCCGAGGCCGCAAAGGCCTCGGCAATACCCCGGTTGATACCGCTGGTGCCGCCAATGACGATGACGGTTTTTCCTGCAAAGTTCATATGGGTCTCCCGTGATGCGCGGGGCCCTACTCGCCGTAGGGCACCCAAATGTTTTTCACCTCGGTCGCAGCCTGAAGGAAGCGGCGGGAATGGTCCATGCTCCAGTCAAATGCCGTCGCGTTATTGACCCAGGTCCGTTTCAGGTTCCCGGCCGAGACCGCCTCGATCTCTTTTGACAGATCAGTGGACGAGAAGGACCAGACCGCATCGACGTTCAGATGCGAGGCGAGCGGTTTCGCCAGCTCCGCATGGCTGCCGGTCAGGATGTTGACCACGCCTGCAGGAACGTCCGAGGTCTCCAGGATTTGGTAGAAATCCGTCGCCGCCAGCGGGTAGGGTTCGGATGCCGCCAGAACCACCCGGTTGCCCATCGCAATCGCAGGCGCCATGGCCGAGACCAGACCCAGCAGAGGCGCTTCATCGGCACAAAGCGCGCCGATGACGCCAACGGGTTCTTTCATTGCAATGGCAACGCCCCGGATCGGAACGCCATGTACCTGACCGTCATACTTGTCGGCCCAGGCCGCCGCGGTGAACAGGCGCTGGATCGAGGTTTCGACCTCTTTCGCGCCGTCCTTCCTGCCGGTCATGGCGTCGATGCGCGCTGCGAATTCACTCGCACGGGCCGAGAGGTTTTCACCGATGTAATACAGAATCTGTGCCCGCAGATGGCCGGTGGTCTTGGACCAGCCTTTCGCACCTGCCGCAGCCTCAACCGCGTTGCGTACGTCTTTGCGGTTGGCCAGACCCACATGGCCCAACAGGCCGGATTTGCCCCAGACGGGTTTGGAGTACCCGCCATCGGGCCGCGCCTGCTTGCCGCCGACATACATCTTGGCGGTGCGGTCAATCGGATCGACCGGAGCCCCTTCGCCCATTGTCGCTTCGACCTTTGCCAGAGGTTTGGCCTTGCCTTTGGACTTTGTGTAAGCCGTCAAACCTTCCCAACCGCCTTCGCGGCCAAAGCCGCTTTCGCGCACGCCGCCGAAGCCTGCGGCGGCGTCGAACAGGTTGGTGGCATTCACCCAAACCACCCCTGCAACCAGCTTGGGCGCGATATCCAGCGCAAGGTTCACATTCTCGGTCCAGACCGTGGCGGCCAGCCCGTAACGGGTGTTGTTGGCCAGTTCCACTGCCTCTTCCGGTGTGCGGAAGGTCGAGGACACCAGAACCGGGCCGAAGATCTCTTCCTGCATCAGCGGGTCGGACGTTTCGAGGCCCGAGATCAGGGTCGGTGGGTAATAACAGCCGTTCGCTGGCAGTTCGCATGCGGCCTGATGCACGTGACCAACCGTGTTGCTTTCAACCATGCCCTTGATGGTCTGCAGCTGCACGGGGTCCACAACCGCGCCCACGTCGATGCATTTGTCCAGCGGATCACCGACGCGCAAACCATCCATCCGCGTGCGCAGTTTTTCGTGGAATCGATCCGCAATACCTTCCTGCACCAGCAGGCGGGAACCGGCGCAGCACACCTGACCCTGATTGAACCAGATCGCGTCAACCAGACCTTCAATGGCACTGTCGATATCGGCGTCGTCGAACACGATGTAGGCCGACTTTCCACCCAGCTCCAATGTCAGTTCCTTGCCCGATCCAGCCGTCGCCTCGCGGATACGCCGACCCACAACAGTCGAGCCGGTAAAGGCGATCTTGTCCACGTCGGCGTTCACGATCATCTCGCCCACCGCTCCGTCTCCTGTCACGATGTTGACCACGCCCTTGGGCAACCCGGCCTGCGAGCAGATATCGGCGAACAGAAGTGCGGTCAGCGAGGTGTACTCGGCCGGTTTCAGAACTACCGTATTCCCCATCGCCAGCGCAGGCGCGATCTTCCATGCCAGCATCAACAGCGGGAAATTCCACGGAATGATCTGCCCGCACACACCCAAAGCCTGCGCATCGGGCAGCTCGCTTTCCATCAACTGCGCCATGCCCGCGTGATAGTAGAAATGCCGCTGCGCCAGAGGGATGTCGATGTCGCGGGATTCACGGATCGGCTTGCCGTTGTCCATGCTTTCCAGCACCGCAAACAGGCGCGCGTGTTTCTGCAAAAGCCGCGCAATGGCATAGAGATACCGTGCACGGCCCGCACCACTCAGCTTCTCCCATTTCGGCTGCGCCTTGCGGGCAGCGGCAACGGCGGCGTCCACATCGGCCTGTTTGGCCTGCGTCAGCTTGGCCAGCACCTCTCCGGTGGCCGGGTTGCGGCTTTCGAACCCTTTGCCGGGTTTGGTGAATGCCCCATCGATATAGTGCCCGAACTTGTCGCCCTGATCGACCAGCCACGCCAGCGCCTCGGCAGCGCTTTCGGGGGCGGGGCCGTAATCCATGGTCTCGAAAATCTCTTTGACTGTCATAGCCATATCCATCCATCGCGGGATTTTTCAATTTTAGATTCTTCAACAAGAGCTTGAGCCGCCCAACGCATCTCGTACTGCCAAGTGAGGAAGAGAGCCTCGTCATTCCGCAAATCAACCTCATGACGCCGCCAGATTTCTCTTGCGACTTCCACAATTGTCATTCGCCTTGAAGAAGACTTCAAAATCTCTTCGACCCAAGGTTTGAGAAGGTGCTTTATTTCTTTTGAAGTCATTGTTTCAGCCCATGGAGTGACGGTAACCCGCAGAATACGCCCCAGTCACAAAGTGTTCCAACTGCCGTTCGATATCGCCCAGTAGTGATGACGCACCAAAGCGGAAAAGGTCGGGTTCCAGCCACCGGTCGCCCAGCTCATCCTTGATCAGTGACAGGTACACCAGCGCGTCTTTGGCTTTCGATATGCCACCCGCAGGCTTGTACCCAACGCGATACCCGGTGCGATCATAGAAGTCGCGGATTGCACGGATCATGACCAGCGAAACGGGTAGGGTTGCGTTGACACTTTCCTTACCGGTTGAGGTCTTGATGAAATCCGCCCCTGCCATCATGCAGACCAGCGAGGCGCGGGCGACGTTGCGCAGGCTGCCCAGTTCTCCGGTCGCAAGGATGGCTTTGACATGGGCATCGCCGCACGCCACACGGAAGGCTTTCATCTCATCGTAAAGCGCCTGCCAGTCACCCGACAGCACATGCCGGCGCGAGATCACGATGTCGATCTCTTCGGCCCCGGCTTTCACGCTTTCCTCAATCTCGGCCACGCGCAGATGGAACGGCGACAGGCCGGCCGGGAAGCCAGTGGATACCGCAGCGACCGGAATGCCAGTGCCTTTCAGGGCTTCCACGGCGGTCTCGATCATGTCGTGATAGACACAGACAGCACCCGTTGTGATCTGCGGCATATCCATCGCCTGCAACAGCGACGACGAAACAGGCTGGCGGGCCTTGGCGCAGAGCCGGCGCACGCGGCCCACTGTGTCATCGCCTGACAGCGTGGTCAGGTCGATCATGGTAACAGCCTTCAGCAGCCATGCCGCCTGATAGTCCTTCTTGACCGACCGCCGCCCGGGCAGGGTTGCTGCCCGGCGCTCAATTGCCGAGGTATTAGCTTGAACGGCGCGGACCCAGTCCAGATCCATTTCCATTCCTGGGTTCCGGGGTTCGGTTACTTGCGGCAGATGCGCGGTGCGCACGGGGCTTTCTGAGCTCTGCGTATCCATAGTCACGTCCTTTGGGAGGTTTGCGACAAATTCGCACGGCAGACCGGGGAATGGAAGGTGCTGCATGTAATTGAATGGTAATTTTTTGACCATTTGGACAAAAAGAGTGGCCTTTCTTGCGAATAATTCGCATTAGCGTTGACTTAGTTGCGAATGGTTCTCATATTCAGTCTCAACAGGACGCAAAACTGAGGTCGAAGATGATTCGTCGGAGTTTTCTCGCAGCGTTGGCGCTGGCCTTTTCGATGCCAGTCGCCGCTTGGGCTGAAGCGCCACTCAAAGTGGTCGCGACAACAGGCATGATCGCGGATGCAGCGCGCCAGGTTGGCGGTGATCAGGTTGAGGTCACAGGTCTGATGGGGCCGGGCGTCGACCCTCATGCCTATCGCCAGACCCGCAGCGACATCGTCGCCATGACCCGCGCTGACCTGATCCTTTGGCACGGTCTGTATCTGGAAGCGCAGATGGAAGACTTCTTCCACGATCTGGAACGCAAGCGCGCTGTGGTCGCGGTGGCCGAAGGGGTCGATAAATCCAAATTGCGCGCCCATGACGATTACGCAGACAAATACGACCCACATGTGTGGATGTCGCCCGTGCTTTGGCGCGAAGTTGTTCTGCAGGTACAGGATGCACTAACCCAAGTCAGACCCGAGGCGGCTGATTTGTTTGCGGCCAACGCACAAGCACATCTGGCAGAGATTGACCGATTGGCGGCTTATGCCGATGACGTTCTGTCGTCTGTGCCGGAAAACAGCAGGGTTCTGGTCACGGCACATGATGCATTTGGCTATTTTGGTCAAAGCTACGGGTTCGAGGTTTTGGGCATTCAAGGCATTTCGACCCAGTCTGAGGCAGGGTTGAACCGGATCAGCGAATTGGTAGACCTGCTGGTTGATCGCCAGATCACGGCGGTTTTTGTCGAAAGCTCGGTCTCGGATCGCTCAATTCGGGCGTTGATCGAAGGGGCTGCGGCCAAAGGCCACGAAGTGACTGTCGGTGGTGAGCTTTTTTCGGATGCGATGGGCGAAGCGGGGACCTATGAGGGTACCTATGTCGGGATGTTGGACCACAACATCACAGTCATTGGCGGTGCGCTGAACGGCGACGCCCCGGGACGAGGCATGGACGGCAAACTGTCTGCGGGGTTTTGAATAATGCTGGGTCTGGTCAGCAATGACGGTGTGACGCTTGAGGATCGCGGGCTGGGCGACAGCCCGCTTGCGGTACGTGGCCTGACAGTTTCATACGGACAAAAGCCTGCTGTGTTTTCGGTTGATATGACCGTCCAGCCCGGTGCCATGACTGCTATCATTGGCCCAAACGGTGCGGGCAAGTCCACGCTTCTCAAGGCGGCGCTGGGAATCGTCACCCCCTTGTCCGGGCAGGTGACGGTTTTTGGACAGCCGCTAGAGGCGCAGCGCGCGCGTATTGCTTATGTCCCGCAGCGGGCCAGCGTGGATTGGGATTTTCCAACGCGCGTGATTGACGTTGTGCTGATGGGCCTGTCGCGTGAGCTTGGGCTTTTGGGTCGCGTACGTGCCCGACACAAGGCATGTGCAATGGACTGTCTGAACCGTGTCGGAATGCGGGACTTCGCGGATCGCCAGATCGGGCAATTGTCCGGCGGCCAGCAGCAGCGCGTGTTTCTGGCCCGTGCTTTGGCGCAAGGCGCGGATCTGTACCTGCTGGATGAACCTTTCGCCGGTGTGGATGCCGCCACCGAGAAGGCCATCATCGCGGTGCTGAAATCTCTGAAAGAAGCCGGCAAGACGGTTGTCGTGGTGCATCACGATCTGGCGACCGTGACCGATTATTTCGACCACGTTTTCCTGATCAATACCCGAAAGGTGGCCGAAGGGCCGGTTTCCGAGGCGTTCACTGCAGAAACGTTGCAAGCGGCCTATGGCGGGCGTTTGGCAACTGCGCAGATCGATCAGATATCGCGCGCGCTGGGATAACACATGATTTGGGACGCTCTGACCCTGCAGCTTGGCTATAATGCCACGCTGGTCGCAGTTGGTGCGACGTTGCTGGGTGTGTCGGCCGGAGTGACAGGGACTTTCCTGTTCCTGCGCAAACGCGCCTTGGTCAGCGACGCCATCAGCCACGCCACATTGCCGGGCGTCTGTCTGGCCTTTATGATCCTGGTCGCGCTGGGCGGAGATGGGCGCAATCTGCTGGGCTTGCTGGCAGGATCTGCAATTTCGGCATGGATTGGGCTTCTTTGCATGAACTGGCTGACTCGCCGCACCCGACTTGCCGAAGACGCGGCAATCGGCGCGATTCTTTCTGTCTTTTTTGGCTTTGGGATCGTTCTGCTGACGATCATTCAAACCATGGGTGTTGGGCGTCAGGCGGGGTTGGAAGGCTTCCTGTTAGGTTCGACCGCCGGAATGCTATGGGCGGATGCCATGATCATCGCCATCGGTGGCGCGGCGACGCTGCTTTTGGTTCTGATCCTGCGTCGCCCCATGACCCTTGTCGCATTTGACCCGGAATATGCTGCCGCCCGTGGCGTGCCGATCCATCGTGTTGACCTTGCGATGATGGGGCTGGTCATGGCGGTCACAGTGGTCGGTCTGAAAATTGTCGGCCTGATCCTGATTGTGGCGCTTCTGATCATTCCGGCCGTCACAGCGCGGTTCTGGTCAGAGCGTTCGGAACATGTTGTCCTTCTTGCCGGGCTTGCCGGAGGTTTAGCCGGGTACATCGGTGCTGCCATTTCCGCTTCTGCCCCCAACCTGCCCACTGGCCCGATCATCGTTCTGGTCAGCTTTGCGTTCTTCGTCCTGTCCCTGTTCTGCGCCCCAAAGCGCGGGGTGCTGGCGGCGGTCTTGCGGCATCTGCGCTTCCAGCGCCGGGTGCATATCCGTCAGGGTCTGTTGGCATTGGCGCAGGGGCAGAAAATTTATGAACCGCTTACGCTGCGCTTGCTGCGCCGTGCGGGTCTGGTCCGGCCGGACGGGGTTGCCACAGACACTGGCAAGGCGCGCGCGGCAAAAGCGCTGCGCGATGAAAAACGCTGGGAATTCGTGCGAGCGGATCAGGCGCATGAGGCAACAGCTGCGCTTTATGACGGGCTGCGGGATATCGAAACCGTACTGACCCGTGATCAGATCGCTGAAATCGACCGTCAAATCGGCGGGCCGCAAGGAGTGCCAGCATGAGTGGCGAAGAGTTTGTCCCACTGTCGCTGACACCGCTGCTGATTGGCACCTTCGCGGCCATAGCCTGTGCCTTGCCCGGCAACTTTCTGGTGCTGCGCAAACAGGCGCTGATTGGCGACGCGATCAGCCATGTGGTTCTTCCGGGTATCGTGGTGGCGTTCCTGTTGACCGGCGTGATATCGACCTGGCCGATGATGTTAGGCGCTGCAGGGGCTGCAATTGTGGCTGTGGTTCTGATCGAAGCCATTCGCCGGCTGGGTCAGATCGAACCCGGTGCCGCCATGGGTGTCGTCTTTACCACAATGTTTGCGGCGGGTGTTTTGCTGCTTGAGCAAACAGATACCTCGACCGTGCATCTGGATGTGGAACATGCGCTTTACGGCAATCTCGAAAGCCTGATCTGGCTGGATGCAACCGGTTGGGGATCATTGCTGGATGTCGAAGCACTTGCCGGGTTGCCGCCCGAACTGCCAAGAATCGCTCTGACTCTGGTGGGGGTGTCGGTGTTCACCTGGCTGTTCTGGCGACCGTTGAAGATTTCCACCTTCGATGAAGGCTTTGCGCGCACGATCGGCATTCGTACGGGTGCCCTGAGCATGGCATTGGTGATAACTGCGGCCATTGCAGCCGTGGCTGCATTTGATGCGGTTGGCTCGATCATCGTGATCGCCATGTTCATCTGCCCTCCGGCCGCGGCGCGTATGCTGACCAACCGGCTCGAGGCGCAGATTGCCTGGAGCATTCTGTTCGCCACAGCATCAGCGGTGTTGGGCTATGTTCTGGCGGGATACGGCCCCCTGTGGCTGGGTGGATCGGATGCAGTCAGCGCGGCGGGCATGATTGCTACAGTGTCCGGTTTGATACTTGCTGCAGCCGCAATGTTCGGACCTTGCCGTACGCGTATCGGGGCACACACATCTGCGTGATCGGGCATGTTCCCGCCGCACGAGCCCGCATGTCATCGGCCATTCTCTGCCCAGATGGCCGAATGATGAATCTTAAGCAGCTTTTAATGCGGGCACATGTTAAACGCCGCCCATTCATTAGCTGAATCACACCACTCACTTGGTACGTCCGGGTGGACCTGAGCGCTAGGACGTTCACGGCCATCCGGACACCCCCTCTCATCAAAAGACCTTTGCAAAGCTGTGGCAGAATCGTGCGCGATTGTGCTAGGTCTAGGGGTATGGCGCAGGCAAACCCCAATATCAGCGAAAATCGCCCGGTGATCCGGCAACTGGATGACGACGCAATCAACAGGATTGCTGCTGGTGAGGTGGTGGAACGTCCGGCCTCTGCCGTGAAGGAACTTGTCGAGAACGCAATCGATGCAGGGGCCACGCGGATCGCCATCGACATTGCGGATGGGGGCAAGACCCTGATCCGCGTCACGGATGATGGCTGCGGTATTTCGGCGGATGATCTGCCGCTGGCTTTGTCCCGCCATGCCACGTCAAAGATTGACGGATCGGACCTGCTGAACATCCATACCTTTGGGTTTCGGGGAGAGGCGCTGCCTTCTTTGGGTGCCGTCGGGCGGCTGACGATTTCCAGCCGCGTACCGGGTGCCGAGGCGGCGCAGATCCACGTTGCGGGCGGCAAGATGGGCGCGGTCAAACCCGCCGCGCTGCGCGCGGGCACAGTCGTCGAGCTGCGCGATCTGTTCTTTGCCACACCTGCACGGCTGAAGTTCATGCGCACGGACCGGGCCGAGGCGCAGGCCATAACCGACGCGGTGAAACGGCTAGCCATGGCTGAGCCTTCCGTGACCTTCACTTTGCGCGATGTGTCCGGTGGCGGAGAGGGGCGCGTTACCTTCCGTGCGGATCGCGAGAACGGAGATCTGTTTGACGCGCTCCACGCCCGTCTGGCCCGTGTGATCGGGCGCGAGTTTGCCGAGAATGCTCTGCAAATCGACGCCACGCGCGAGGGCATCCGGCTTTATGGCTATGCTGCCTTGCCGACCTATTCGCGAGGTGCTGCGGTGGCGCAGTATTTGTTCGTCAATGGCCGCCCGGTGCGTGACAAGATGCTGACCGGCGCCTTAAGAGCCGCCTATTTCGACTTCCTCAGTCGGGATCGGCATCCGGCAGCGGCTTTGTTCATCGACTGTGACCCGACGCTGGTGGATGTGAACGTTCATCCCGCCAAATCCGAGGTGCGGTTCCGCGACCCCGGCGTCGCGCGCGGCTTGATTGTGTCCAGCCTGCGCCATGCACTGGCCGAGGCCGGGCATCGGGCGTCCTCGACCGTGGCCAATGCGACCTTGGGCGCGATGCGGCCCGAACCTGCGCAATCCACCCCGGCGCGGGTGTACCAGATGGATCGACCTTCGTCCGCAGCGCGGCAGGCGGCGTATCGGGCGCAATCTCCGGGCTTTGCTGAATTGGCCCAGGACTACAGCGGCAGCATTGTCGATCCTACCCCGGTTGCGCCGGTTGCCGAGGCAGAAGAACCTCAATCGCAGGATCTGCCCTTGGGGGCCGCGCGGGGGCAGGTGCACGAGAATTACATTATCGCGCAAACCGCCGATGGCATGGTGATCGTGGATCAGCACGCTGCACATGAACGGTTGGTTTATGAAAAGCTGAAAACGCAGATGGCGGAAAATGGCGTTGCGGCGCAGGCGCTTCTGATCCCGGAAATCGTGGAGCTGTCTGAAGGGGATTGTGCGCGTCTGACGGCCGTTGCGGATGATCTGACGCGCTTTGGCCTGACCATCGAACCCTTTGGTGGTGGTGCCATCGCTGTGCGTGAAACCCCTGCCATCTTGGGCGAGGTCGATGCCAGCGCGATGATCCTGGATATCCTTGATGAGTTGGCTGATCAGGGTGAAACCCAGATGGTGCAGGCAAAGATCGAGGCGATCCTCAGCCGGGTGGCCTGCCACGGGTCTGTCCGATCCGGTCGCCGGATGCGCGCCGAAGAGATGAACGCCTTGCTGCGCGAGATGGAGGCGACGCCGCATTCCGGTCAGTGCAACCACGGGCGCCCGACCTATGTGGAGTTGAAGCTCAGCGATATCGAAAGGTTGTTCGGACGCAGTTGATCCGTCGTTCGGAACGTATTAAGAAGAACGAAACAAAACAAGAACATAAAGACTGATATGATCCAGATTGCAGGCACCCAAATCCCTATGAATGACCCGGTTCTTCTGACCGTTGGCGGGGTTGTCCTGCTGATCCTGCTGCTTTTGTTCCTGTCGCTGCGGGCGGCCAATCGCTCGGCCCGGATGGCGGAACCTCTGGCGCGGCAGATGGCGCATCTGGGGCAGCATGTGCAGCAACTGGGGCAGGGGCAGGAACAATTGCGAGGCGGTCTTCAGCATGTCTCGGACACGCAGGCCAATGCGCAGGTGCAGGTGATCCAAACGGTTGAGGCGCGCCTGTCCTCGGTCCAGCAGCAGATGAACGACCGGCTGGCGGACAACGCGATGAAATCCGCACGCGCGCTGGCCGAGATGCAGGAGCGGATGAAAGAATCCCTGCATGGGTCATCAAAACAGACCGCGACATCCCTAACCCAATTGCAGGAGCGTCTGGCCGCGATCGACAAAGCACAGGACAATATCACCAAGCTGTCCGGCGATGTTCTCAGCCTGCAGGATATCCTGTCGAACAAGCAAACGCGCGGGGCGTTTGGTGAAATTCAGCTGACGGATATTGTCTCAAAGGCGCTGCCAAGGGACAGTTTCCAGTTGCAGGCCACCCTGTCGAACGGGCGTCGGGCGGACTGCCTGATCCATCTGCCGAACCCGCCCGGCCCCATCGTGATTGACAGCAAATTCCCGCTGGAGGCGTACGAAGCGCTGATCGGCGCGACCAATGACGCCGAGCTGAAAGCGGCGTTGCAGATGTTCCGCAGCACGGTGCGTAAGCACATCACAGACATTGCCGAGAAATACATACTGGACGGTGAGACCGCTGATGGTGCGCTGATGTTCCTGCCGTCCGAGGCCGTTTACGCCGAGCTTCACGCAAAGTTCCCTGAGCTGGTTCAGGAAAGTTTCAGCAAGCGTGTCTGGATCGTTTCACCGACCACCTGCATGGCGACGCTGAACACGATGCGCGCGATCCTGAAAGATGCCCGGATGCGCGAACAAGCGGGCGCGATCCGCAAGGAACTGGGGTTGCTGCACAAAGATGTCGAGCGTCTGGGGGATCGTGTGACCAATCTGGATCGTCATTTTGGCCAGGCGGCCAAAGACATCTCGGAAATCAAGATCAGCGCGGAAAAAGCTGGCCGACGGGCGCAGCGTCTGGACAATTTCGATTTCGAGGAAATTGCACCTGGTGCCGCGTCAGACGTTGTGCCTTTGGCGCGTCACGAAGGTTGAGCCTTACTGGATCGACAGGTCCAGATTGTACCCGACGGTTTTACCGGTATCTCGGTCATTGCCCATAAGATAAACGCGGATCGTATAATCTCCGTCCTCGGGCAGGTTGATCCGGGCGGTGTTGCCGTCAATCGACCCATTGTAAATCGCGACCCCATCGCTGCCCGGTGGCAGAATGTTGAAATACACCACTCCATTTCCATTGGTGTCACTGACCTGAAGGTCGGCAAACATCTCCTGACCGGCTTTGGCGCCAAGAACATAGTCGAAATATTCGTCGCCAGTGACGGCCCCGCTGACCATGGTGCCATAATTGCCGGACTGAAACTGCACATCTGCCGTCATTTGGGCTGGTGCGGCCGTCGCGACGCCAATCAAAAGGGCTGACAAAAGAAGTTTTCCTGTCATGTCTGTGTCCTTTCAAGCTTCGCTGTGGCCGAAAATCACCAGCAGGTCAGATGCGCAGGAACGGCTGGAAAAGGCGCGGCATGAGCTGGTTGAACTTCAACGGTGCATCCGTGACCGCAAGACAAATGCAGTCTTCCGAAATATCCGCCACGGGCGTGTGTTCCAAATCCTCGTCAGCGATCTCAACATCGCCGCGGGCAAAGTGATCCACCTCATCCGAAAATGCACCTTGCAGAACCATCGTCAGTTCCATGCCCTGATGACCGTGATCCGGGACCGCAGCACCAGCCGGAATGAACAACAATCGTGCGGTGGCCTCTTTGGTGGTGGGCAGTATGGCCTGCTTTACGCCCATACCAATGGGCTTCCACCGGATGTCGTCGACGGTTCCGCCCACATAGTCTTGCAAAGGGCTCGGCAGAACAGTGCAGCCGGGAAGCGCGGGTTTGGGGGTCGGGGCGCCTTGTGCGATCAATGCCATGGTCGCCGCGAGTGAGGCGTCAGACATTGCGACAGAACCCGCCTGGTCGTCCAGAACCTGCCCACCTACGGCTTCAAAGCTTTCGGCCCGTGCGCGGCAATGGTCACACAGGGAAAGATGGGTTGCGACCATCAGATCGAACGCCTCGGGCAGAGTCCCTGCGGCATACGCCATCAGCAGGTCATCTGTCAGGTGATGTTTAATCGACTTGCTCATCTTACTCATCTCAGTTCATCGCGTGGCGCAAGCGGTCCAGCGCCAGCCTAATACGTGATTTGATCGTTCCCAGGGGCAACCCGGTCTGAGACGCAATCTCGCGGTGACTCAGGTCGCCGAAATACGCCTTCTCGATCAATTCTCTCTGCGCCTCGGGCAACGCCAACATGGCGGTGCGCAGCTGCGCGGTTTCCTGTTGCAGCGCGATTACGTCGTCCTGGTCAGGCTCAGCCTCGGGTCCCCATCCCAACTCCTCTGGCTCGGGGCGGCGTTGCTTGCGCAGCACGTCGATGCGCTTGTTCCGAGCAATCGTGAACACCCACGTGGCCACGGTGGCCCGTGTTGGATCGAACAGATGGGCCTTGTGCCACAAGGTCGCCATCACCTCTTGTGCGCATTCTTCGGCCATGGTGGCATCAGACCCTGATTTCATCAGGAACGCCTTGATGCGTGGCGCGAAGTGCTGGAACAGTTCGGCAAAAGCCGCCTGGTCCTGCGCATCCCGGATGCGTTTGACGTGTTCCACCCACTCAGTCCTGGTGTCGCAACTGTCTTTCGTTCCGTTCACCTGTCTACCCTTGATGCGTTTCTTGGCGCGCCAAGGCTGAGGGGCGGCTGTGTCAGCCGCAGGTTCGTCCAAGGTCGCAGTATTGATCTCGGTAAACATAACCACATTACGGACCGCGTCCCAAGCCGGATCACTTTATTGGGACATTATGATCCAACTCGCGCTATTTTCCGTAGTGTCACTATGTACATTTCGCGGAAAACGATGCTGTTTTAGGCAGTTATGGGCAGGTCTGAAAAAACTCGATGGCAAAAGAAATAGATCATATCGCGGGCCACACCTTTCACGGACGCAAGGGCGGGATTGAAAACGCGTTTCGGTATTCGGTCGATTACATCCTGTTTGACCCCGAGGCCAAGCTGACCACGCCTTTCTTGTTTTCCTGTGACCGCGCAAACCTCGCCAACTGGCGTACGCGCGATCATGGCGGCGCGCCCGGTCAAGGCGAAGGTGCGGCGTGGGTACGTGCCCGCTTTGACGAGATGGCCGTCCCGCAACCGGCGCAGGTCATGTTGCTGACACAGCCACGGGTTCTGGGGCATGTCTTCAACCCGGTCAGCTTCTGGTTCTGCTTTGACGACAACGAACGGTTATATGCGGTAGTGGCCGAGGTGACGAACACCTTTGGGACGCGTCACAGCTATCTGTGCCACAAGCCTGATTTTGCTGTCATCGAACCATCCGACCGGGTGGTGGCGGACAAGCTGATGCATGTCTCTCCGTTCCAGAAGATAGAAGGCAGCTATACGTTCCGGTTTGATTTCCGCCCGGATCGTGTTGGCGTTTGGATTGATTATACACGCCCAGAAGGCGGGCTGATCGCCACGTTGACCGGACCGCGGCAGCCGCTGACAAATCGGGTGATCCTGTGGTCGTTGCTGCGGCGTCCGTTTGGGGCCCGGCGGACCTTTACGCTGATTGTTTGGCAGGCGTTCAAACTGTGGCTGAAAAAGGCGACCTTCCGGCCGTTTCGATCCCAGCCTGTCCCGGACCAACCAATGTCGCGTGTGCGGGACTGATCCCCAGTTTGCGTAAGATCAAAGACTCAGGCTCCTGTCGATGATTGTGATGGTTTGACAACCGCGAACAACAGGAGCTGAGGACATGTTGGAAATTTCGGCAAGGAAAGTTGCCCAGGTGGCCATGATGGGCCGCGAACTGAACCGGGCCGAGGGCGAGTTGCGGGCGTTCATCGACCGCATGGGCGAAGACGAACAGGCCGAGCTAGTCGCGATCATGTGGATCGGCCGGGAAAGCTTTTTCGCCGAAGACCTGGCCGAAGCCATCGCCACCGCCAAGTCCGAAGCTTCGACCCCCTGTGCCGATTACCTGATCGGCACCCCACATATGTCGGATCACCTTGAGAACGGATTGGATGCTTTGGGCATTTCGGCAGAGGATGTTGAGAACGACCTGATGTAGTTCGTTCTCCGGACCAAAGACGAGGATGGCGGTTTGGCCGCCATCTGGGTTTTATCTTTGATTGAGATACACTTTGCTGGCGTAAATTGCAGACGCGCCTCAGCAGGTCGCATCCGCCGCGTGCTTTCTCTGACCCAGACTTAAACAAACCTTAATGATGCGCTTTGATAACGTTAAGGCGGCGTCCCCAAGTCTGATTTCACCAAGACAATGCAAATCAAGTTTAGGAGGACAAAGACATGGTACATACCCAAGCAGTAAACACCCAGAAAAGCCTTCTTGACGGTCTGTTTTCGAAATACGCCGACAAAAAGGTCGAGCACTTCCGTCGCCGAATTCTTGCAAAAACTGTGCGGGATCTTGAGAAGCTGGATGATCGACAACTTGCCGATATCGGTGTCCAGCGGGACCAGATCAATCGATGCGCGTATGAGAGTGTTTATCACAACAAACCCTACCGCCAGTGATGGTGCGTTTGCCGTGAATTAACACATCCCCAAGTCTATGTTTGTGAGGTTATCCGTATGTTTGACGTTATCCCACCCACCAATCAGCCGGCACCGGCTGCCAGTGCATTGCTGCTGTTCGACCGTGCCATGCGTATCCGATCGATCAGCCCCGACATTGTTCGCGCGGCACAGCATCTCAATGCGTTGACCGATCATCAGTTGTCCGAGCTTGGCATCAATCGAAGCGACATCGAAGACACGATTGAGCGGTACATCTGAAGGCCCGAAAGGGAACGCAAGCCATGCCTAACGAAGAACTATGAAAGCCATTCCAGCAAAACTGGGATGGCTTTCACTTTTCAATCAGGCCAAGTGATCGACGATCTGCAAATGCTGTGCAAGCGTGTCGATCTCTTCCATCCATACCTGCACCAGTTTCGGATCGCTGGGGGCCGCGTGAACACCAGCGGGAATTGCGCGGTTCAGAACGGCCTCGACGGCTAGTGAGACTGGGATCGACACCAGACGCGCCATCGCGGTGCCGCGCGCGTCACCCCAGGCATCCATGACATAGGTCTTGTTCCAGACCTCGATGCCGTCTTTTTCCGCCTTCAGGCCAACGCACAGCACAACGCGGTCTGGTTCGCCCTCATCATAGGCGTTTTCGTCCCAGAACTGGTCCGACATCTCTTTCAGGCGGGCGTCGCCTTCCGGCCCGGAAAGAGTTTCGATCTCGGTGAACACGTCCGACCATGCATCGGCCCAGCCGTTCAGACGCAGAGTGCCGCGGACGAATTCCTTGACCGGCCAGTGATCCTCGAAGTGGTACTGCGCCATGAACGGGATCGAGTCGCGGTTCGGATAAACCTCGAAGCATTCCGGTGTCGGCAGTGGTGCGATATAGCTGCTGATCGCGTCCCACGGGCGCGCAACATCCAGCGGGGCGTAGTCACGGATCGACTTCGAGGGCGACCGCAGCGCTTTCAGCACACCCAGAGGCGACCAGCTGAATTTATAGCGGAACGGGTTGGGGGTTTTCGGGATACCACCGCAGTATGAGATAAAGCTCAGGTGGTTTTCAGGATCGAACGCATCCGAGGCGCGATAGTCGTCGACCAGCGCATGGGCCATCAGGTGATCGATGCCCGGGTCCAGTCCAACCTCGTTGACCAGCGCAACGCCGGCCTCACGCGCCTTGTCGTCCAGCGCACGCATTTCGGGCGCGATGTAAGAAGATGAGACAAAGTTGGCCTGTTTCGAGATTGCCAGCTCTGCCAGCGGAACATGCCAGTCGCCCGGCAGCATCGAGACGATCACGTCGCCTTTGCCAAGCACTTCGCCAAGGGCGTCGATGTCGAAGGCCCGGATATCGTCGGTCAGGTCTCCGACCTCGGCCTTGGCCTTTTCGATGGTTCGGTTCCAGACGGTGACCTTGCGCCCGCCTTCGATCAGGCGGCGCAGGCCGGGGATGGCCGACAGGCCGGTGCCACACCAGTGAATCGTCATCGTTCAGATCCCTTCAATATGCGTTTTGTAGGTTGCTTCTGCCCGACCCCAGACGCCGCTGTCCAGATCGGTCAGAGTCATCAAGGACGGCAGCAGTTGCGCGGCATAGTCTTCCGAGCTTTCGACCGGCAGCATTGACGGCAGATTGTCGATGGCCATCACATCCATCACCGGATCATTCGTCACGCGAAGGGCAGGTGCGTCCCATGTAGTTGCGCGGTCGTAGACCGGCACCGGGTTGTAATCGCTGTCCGGGTCGCAGGCGACGTCGCCAATGGCGGTTAGCTTGCGTGGGGCGGTCAACGCCTCACGCGGAACAAAAACCGGCGTGGCGGGACGCGCGAAAATGCAATTCAGAAACAGATCGTGGTCCAGAATCTCAGGGAACGGCCCGCCGCTGGCGGTCTCGGCCATGTCCCATTTGGTAACGGCAACACCCATGGCTTCGCACAGATCGGCAGCGCCGGTGCCAACGCGGCCCAAGGCGCCGATGACAATGGCGGTTGGTCGTTCGGCCCCTGTGGCGTCCAGTTCTGCCAACAAATCGGCATTCAGCGTGTCCTTACCGGCATAAACCCCAACAGGCGGGCACTGCTCACCCCGCTGCTGTGCGGCCCAGGTTTTCAGCGTGACTGCCGCACCGGCATACCCGGCCCAATAGCCAAAGGCTGCAACCCGGCGGCCATCTTCATCCACCAGATATTCCAGATCATACAGCGTGCCGCCCCCGGCCTTGAACCGTTCCAGCAGCGCGCGACCGGAATGCTGGCCCTTGTAGGCATGTCCGAACATGATGTGGCGGTGGGGCAGGGGCGTGCCATCTTCGGGCAACTCCTTGAGGCCGAATATGATCGCGTCCGCCGGGGCGTCGGGCCACGTGTTTTCAGGTGCGATCTCGCAGCCCGCGTCCTTGTAGCCGTCGATTGGAATGGCACGGACATGGCTTTCCTCGACCGTCACGCGGATGCCAGCAGCGATCAGCGCCGCGGCGCCTTCGGGGGTCAACCCAACCCGTTCCTCGTTCGGGCGCTGTTCTGCCCGGACCCAGAGATGTGTCATCGTAGTTCCTTTTGTCAGAGCATTCCGGCGGCAAGGACCGCCTGAACCGAAGGCCGCGCCTCCATCGCCTCGCGGAAGGCGAGAATTTTGGGAAAGGCCGAGACATCGACGCCATCGCCTTCCAACCAGCTGCAAACCACATATAGATAGGCATCCGCCAGCGAGAATGTGTCGCCCAGAACAAACGGCCCACGCAATCCGTTTGAACAGATGTATTCGCAGGATGCGGTCATGGTTTGTGGGACCTTGTCCTTCATGTCTTTCCAGCTGGGCTTCTTGTCCGCCCACCGCGCTCCGCGCAGCTTGTGCGCGTGGTTCACGTGCATGGTTGAGGCAAGATAATACATCACCTCTCGCATCCGCGCGGCCATGACCGGATCAGCAGGGACCAAGCCTGCAGCAGGAGCTTGGGCAGCGACGTATTCCAGCAGTGCGCCGGTCTCGGTCAGGATGCCACCGTCAACCACCAGTGCCGGAACCCGACCTTTGGGGTTGATCTGCCGGTAAGCCGGTTTGGTCTGCTCTCCACTTGCGAAATCCAACTGGATCGCCTCATACTCCAACCCGGCCTCTTCCAGAGCAATCGCAACCGCGACCGAGATCGTGCGAGGGGCAAAATAAAGCTGCATGGGGTATCTCCGATCTGACTACAGGTGGGTCTGCGCGAATTGCCGGTCGGGTGCCTCAAGATGCGGGACAGCATTGAACAGAACCGGACTCAGCTGGGTGCCAATCGGGTGCAGACGATGCATCGACGTGTTCATGATGGCAAGGGCAACCCGCGCCATCGATGGAATATCCAGCCCCATCGCCTGTCGTACCACCATCGAGATCAGCCCGCCCGAGGTGACGACAATAGCAGGTCCACCTTCGGTTCCGATTTCACGCAGCGCATCACGAACACGGGTCTCGAACTCTTCGAAGGTTTCAGGTGTGTTCTGGATGTCGCCATTGGCCCAGGCGGCAAAGGTCTTGGGCAGATGTTCGACAAAACCCTCGCGGTCCGTTGGGATTGCAATGCCGTGTTGTTCTTCGAGCAATTGCGCCAGTGTGAAATATTCGATCTCATTCAATCGTGCATCACGGATCGGGTCAGACAGCCCCATGCTTTGGGCGGTTTCTGCATGGCGAGTCAGCGTGCCGCAATAGACGCGGGTATAATGGCTGCGCGTGTCGCGCAGATGCGCGCCCAGCCAACGGGCTTGCTGATGCCCCAACTCGCTGAGCCTGTCGTAACTTACTTCGTCGCGCGCTGCGGTATTGGCCTGCCCGTGCCGCACCAATGTGATATGTGACATGTTGGTCCCTCTTGCGCAGACGTCTTAGGGCAGGTTCCATCCCGGGACCAGAGGGGTTTCACCTGCCACAGAAAAAATCCTCGCCGCGGTTTTATTTGTGGCTATGGTCTGCCAACGGAAAATTCGGAGGGTGCCATGCCAGTCAATCACGAACGGTTCTTGGCGGATTTGCACAAGCTGCGTGAATTTGGGGCGTCGGGTGTCGGCAAAGGCGTGATCCGGCCGGCCTATTCACAAGCGGATATAGACGCGCGCAAATGGCTTGCTGAGCGTATGGTGGACGCCGGACTGACACCACATTTCGACCCGGTCGGAAATCTGTTCGGGTTGGCCGAAGGTTCCTCGTTGCTGATGGGATCGCATTCCGACAGCCAACCCGAAGGTGGCTGGCTGGACGGCGCGCTGGGCGTCATCGCTGCGCTGGAAATCGCGCGCTCAAGCGACCGGCCTATCTCGGTCGTCAGCTTTCAGGACGAAGAAGGCCGGTTTGGTGTAACCACAGGCTCGGCCGTTTGGTCCGGTGGGCTGCCGTTGGATCAGGCAGATGTCTTGACCGATGGCGCAGGTGTCCGTTTTGGTGCTGCGCGGTCCTCGATGTCCGAATTATCTGGTGATTTTGTGGACCCGTCCCGGTTCAACGGCTTTATCGAGATGCATATCGAACAAGGCCCGTCCCTGGACGCGGCAAAAGAGCAGATTGGCGTCGTCACCGATATTGTCGGCATCCGCGACATGTCGATCACCTTTGAAGGTCAACAGAACCATGCAGGCACAACACCGATGCACCTGCGCCGGGATGCGTTTCAGGCGCTGTCTATGTTCAACACCCGTCTCAATGAACGTTTCCGCAATGTGGTAACGCCGCAGACTGTCTGGACCATCGGGCGTGTTGATGTGCATCCCAATGCCTCGTCCATCGTTCCGGGTCGGGTGCGGTTCTCGATGCAATGGCGCGATGGCGACGCAGATCGGCTGGTAAGGATGGAGGAGATCATTCGCGCAACAGCTCAGGAAGTCGCCGAAGAACAGGGTATGGCATTGGATTATGGCCCGATGCTGGGGCTCGAGCCCGTCGCCATGGACCAGACGCTGCGGCAAGCTCTGGAAAGTGGCGCGCGACAGGTGGCGCCGGGGAAATGGCGCAAGATGCCGTCGGGCGCATTGCACGACGCGACGAATGTGTCCCGCCTGATGCCGGTCGCCATGCTGTTTGTGCCTTCGATCAACGGAATCAGCCATGATTTCGCCGAAGATACCGCAGAATGCGATCTGCTTGCTGGTCTCGATGTTTTGGATGCTGCTGTCGGGTCACTCGGAAGGTAACAGTCCAAGCGCGAATGAAACACGCTTTTTCCAGCCCTACTCGTCAGTTGGCATAGCGTGGTCAGTTAAAAATGAGCGGCATCGGATTTCCAGGCGGAAACGGTCAGATAAGGAGTGTTGCCTAAGGGAAAAAAGTTTCCTATAGGAACATTTATGTGCATACGCCCGTATGCAGACCTGTCCCAATGGTGGTGTTTGAGGCGCAAGCTGACTGGAATCGTTGCAATCTTTCCAGCTTGGGGCAGACTGACGACGCGGCACGCTCAACATTAGATACAGAAAGTACCCGCCATGACCGAGATTAGACGCACGCCTCTCCATTCGTTGCATGTTGAGTTGGGAGGTAAGATGGTTGGTTTTGCGGGTTGGGAGATGCCTGTTCAGTATCCGATGGGGATTATG
>NZ_JBXWSB010000073.1:0-23752 GCF_059613205.1 Ruegeria sp. BHSB064 | reverse complement strand
CGCAAGAGCTGGACGATATTCCCGATCTCCCAGACATAAACTTTTGCGAACAAGGGTATCTTTTCCTTGTCACCAAAGATGGTGAAGCCACGCTGCGTCAGAACCAGAAACTACAAAGCGCGCTGGGTGTTGAGGCCGAACTGATCGACTATGCCGAGGTGCGTCGCCGTTTCCCCTCGATCAAGCGCGACGACATTGTACTGGGCTGTCACACACCAGATGACGGTTGGATTGATCCAAATGCTGGCTTGTGGGGGTTTCGCCGTGCGGCCATCCATCTTGGAGTTCGGTACATTAAGGCCAAAGTGACGGAACTGGATTGCGACAATCGCAAGGTTATCTCGGCAAAACTGGACACCGGCCCAAGTGTTGAAGCGGATTTTTTCATCAACACGGCTGGTCCCTGGGTCAGGCAAATCGCCGAAATGTCCGGCGCGTCCTTGCCGGTTGTGCCGATGTGCCGTGTGCAGCATTTCTGGAAATGCCCGCATCCGATGGAACCTTTGCCTCTGGTCAAGGACGAAAGCGGTATGTTCTTTCGTCCCGAAGGCGACGGGTTTGCCGGGGGGCGGCCCAGCTTCGACATCCCTCCCGGTTTTGTTGACGACATCCATTCCGGCTTTTTCGCCAACTACTTTGAAGACACGATCTGGCCAATGATGGCGGCGCTGGTTCCGAATTTCGAAACGCTGAAACTTCAACGTAGTTGGGCTGGGCATTACGCCCAGAACACATTGGACGGCAACATGATCATCGGAGCATACGATCTGGATCGAGACAACATAATCACGGCCTGCGGGTTTTCGGGTCACGGCATCATGCACGCCCCGGCCGTGGGCCGCGCCCTGTCCGAGCTGGCTTTGACAAGAGCGTATCAGACTATTGACCTCACGCGACTGGAAATTGCGCGAGTTCACAACAATACACCACTGCCTGAAATCGGCATTAAGTAACAGGACGCAGTCATGTTCTCTTTGGACAGCAATATCGCAATCCTTGGGTCCGGGATCATTGGGATCGCGACCGCCTACTATCTGGCGAAAAACCATGGGGCGACCCGGATCACACTGATCGACGAAGATCAGCCTATGGCATTTACCTCGGCCCAATCAGGAGAGAACTACCGCAATTGGTGGCCGCATCCGACCATGGTTGCTTTTACCGACCGGAGTATTGACCTGTTAGAAGAGATTGCACGCGAAAGCGGCAACCGTATCAACATGAACCGGCGCGGCTATGCTTTGGCAACGCGCAGGACCGATATCGACGATCTGATTTGCCAGCTTCATGACGGGTTGGGCGACAGTGCAGCCCGACTTTTGCGGGACCATGAAAAGGGCAGTTCGGACACGTATGCCT
Organism: Ruegeria sp. BHSB064; assembly: GCF_059613205.1. NCBI lineage: Bacteria > Pseudomonadati > Pseudomonadota > Alphaproteobacteria > Rhodobacterales > Roseobacteraceae > Ruegeria > Ruegeria sp. BHSB064. The sequence goes on along the minus strand of NZ_JBXWSB010000073.1, from coordinate 22,393 downwards.
CATTCGAAAGTTCGGATTGGGAGCACGCGCCGGTCGGTGTAGACATCCTGCGCAACCAGGATCTGATACGAGATGTTTTTCCTAACTACGACCCCGAGGTCCAATCGGTTATCCACATCCGCCGTGGTGGCGACATAAGCGGTCAGCAGTTGGGTATGTATATGCTCGAATTCCTCAAACAGGTGGGCGCGACGCGGATAGCCGGGGAAATTAAGGAAATCCGCGCTGAGAACGGGTTTCAGGTGGATCTTGCAACTGCCGGTGGCCCGACCACGCTGCGTTTTGACCAGATGGTAAACGCGGCGGGTCCTTTTGCCGACAAAATCGCAGCGATGCTGGGTGTTGAATTGCCCGTTTATCACACATTCCAACAGAAGATCGCGTTTGACGACCGCGTCGGAGCCATCCCGCGCCGGTCGCCTTTTTCGATCGATCTGGACGAGCAGCAGATCGACTGGTCCTGCGAAGAACGCGAAATGCTGCAGTCGGACCCGGACTTTGCCTGGTTGGCTGAGACCATGCCCGGAGCGATCCATTGTCGGCCGGATGGTGGTGACAATGGCAACTGGATAAAACTGGGTTGGGCTTATAACGAAAGGCCTGCACCAGCCTCTCGCGATTTGCCGTTGGACGAGAACTTTCCCGACATTGTGTTGCGGGGGGCTGCGCGTCTGAGGCCTGCGCTGAAAGCCTATTACGGACAGCTGCCGCGCAATATGCATCACTATGGCGGCTGGTACACGATGACAGAAGAAAACTGGCCTCTGATTGGCCGGATGGGCCTGGATGGCGCATTTATGAATTGTGCTATGTCGGGGTTTGGCACAATGGCCGCTTGCGCGGCGGGAGAGCTGTGCGCGGCCACAATGGCCGACGCGGAACTGCCGGTTTATGCGCGTGAATTCTCGCTGGAGCGCTATGACGATGCCGGGCTAATGACGGCACTGCGCGCGGCCAACAAGGGGGTGCTGTGACCCGAATGTGATCCGAGCGGCACCAAGCTGTGCCGGTTGTCAGGTCCTTGCGTGGTGTTTCAGCGGACCACAGCACGCTAAACCGATGGGTAACATGATATTCTGGCGCAATCGCTGAGGCAGCACGTCGCCGCAAAGGGCCATGTGATCGTTCTTGGAGAATGGACGAACTTACGTCAACGTTTAAGGCGCGTGGGTTTACCTCTATCGAGCTGTCGACAAGCACGGCAAAACCCTTGATTTCAAGTTTTCACGCCTGCTCTAAGTCGCCAAATTCTGCTGACTTTCAGGTCCGAATGCTTCCTTGAGTTTTCTGACTTGCTCAGCATTCAACAGGTGAACTGGCATTCCACGCAGTGATACCAATAATTTGGCCGTTTCTTCCAACTCTTCCGCTGCGCAAACGGCCGCAAACAAGTCTTTTCCCGAAACGACGGGACCGTGATTGGCCAAAAGAACGGCACTGTATTTTCCGCCGAGTTTACGGATCAGCTCGCCGGATTTCGGGTCACCCGGCTTCACATATGGGACAAGTTTGACCGTGCCAACACGCATGACCATGTATGGCGTCAGCGGCGGAATACAGTCATTCGGGTCCGTGTCCTCAAGGCATGACAAAGCGGTCGCGTAGGTCGAGTGCAAATGCACCACCGCACCTGCCTGGGGTCTGGTTTCGTAGAAGGCTTGGTGCAGAAAGATCTCTTTGGTCGGCTTATCGCCAGAGACGTGGGTGCCGTCCAAATCAATTTTGGCGATGCGCTCGGGGTCGATACATCCCAAGGTCGAATTGGTTGGTGTCATCAAGATACCGTCGGACAAACGGGCAGAGACATTGCCGGCCGTTCCAACAGAATATCCTCTTGCAAAAAGTGAGGCGCATAATTCCGACATCTGGTGCCGCAATGCCAGTTCTTCAGCATTCATTCACCACCCTCCATCACGCGTAGCGCCTTCGCAAAAAAGTCTGGTGTGCCAAAGTTTCCTGACTTCAACGCCAGTGCGACGGGTTGGGTTGTTCCGACACTCAGTACGGGTACGCCCGGGTCAATTTCCGGACCTATCGACATGGCTGGAGAGCCGACAGTTTCTGATACGGCTTGCGAAACTGCGCCCGACGTCTCCCCTCCGGCCACCACCAAGCGTTTGTACCCGGATTGGACAAGTGCGCGCGCGGTGCTGGCGAACAGGTTGTCTAGCTTTGCCGCCACTGTTTCCTGACCAAACTGGCCTTGGATCGCGCGCACCTCATCCGGGCTTGCGGACGAATATGCCAGAGGCGCTCGGTCAGAGTGTGCCTCAAAGAAATCCAGCAGAGTTTGCGTTGTCACGTCTTCTGTCATTACTCCAGGGACATCGATGGCCAATGTTGGATGAGATTTGGCATGTGTTTCGATTTGCCCGCGCGTGGCACCCGAGCAAGATCCGGCAAGGATCGCTGCCGGTCCTGTGATACCAGCGAACGTGTTGCCCACGCGAATTGAGTCAACCTTTCGTAGGACATTTCTGGGTACCCCCAGGGCGATTCCCGAGCCCCCGGTAATGAGCCTGGCACTCTCCAAAGCATCACCCCACGCCATCAGATCTGCATCCGAAATTGCGTCCCCGATCACAAATCGTTCGCTGGTGCCGGACAGTGCATCGGAAATTGCAGCAGCTCCTTGTCTTACAGCGCCCATTGGCACCAGCCCAACCGCTTCTTCGGTTTGGTGCTGCAACCAATGCCGGATGTCTGCATCTGTCATCGGCGTCAGTGGATGATGTTCCATCCCGGACGCGTTCAACAGCTTGCCATTTACAAAAAGATGGCCCTGATAGACGGTGCGCCCCGTTGTCGGAAAGGCCGGACAGAAAACAACCTTCTGCGCACCCAGCTCGTTCGCAAGTGCTTCTGCAACCGGACCGATATTTCCATCCTTGGTAGAATCGAACGTCGAGCAGTATTTAAAAATGAATTGCTGGCATCCTTGCTCCATCAGCCACCGCAAAGCACGCAGGCTATCCGCCACGGCTTCTGCGGTGGGAGCGGTGCGGCTTTTGAGGGAAATCACACCCGCTTCGATTTCCGGATCCGCAGGAACACTTGGAATTCCCACAAACTGAGCCGTTCGTAATCCGCCTTCCGGCTTCACACCCTTTGCCAAGGTGTTTGCAATATCGCTCGCACCGGTAAAGTCGTCCGCGATTACACCGATCTTCATATCTCGATTTCTCTCAAGGGTCCGGGATCAAGCCGGTGGATATGTGGTGCGACGCCGACAGGAAAAACTTGCCGCACAAGCGGATCATGGCCCGGAACGATCAGCCGGGGATGGGATGCCAACCTCTCGAGCGTATGGAAGCCGTCCATCATATCCTGCAAATCGACCACAATCGGGAAGGCTTTGCGCGCCATGAAGTTCTCATAGTAATGCGAGGCGTCTGAGGCCAAAACCATCCACCCGGCTGCGGTACGTACGCGAACGCATTGCAGCCCCCGTGAATGGCCACCAATACAATGAACCGTAACCCCGTCCGCGATCTGTGCATCACCGTCATGGAATATGACTTTTCCGGAATAGAGACGTTTGATTGCCTCGCAGACATGGCTTGCTGTGAAAGGCGCGCGCAAATGGTCATCGCACATGCAAGAACCGGTTGCGAAGGCCATTTCAGCCGCTTGCATGTGCAGCGTTGCGTTTGGAAACATGTGCAGCCCACCCGCGTGATCATAGTGTAGATGCGTCACGATCACTTGGCTCACAGCCTCGGGCGTGATCCCAAGCGGGCGCAGCGCTTCGCGTGGGTCCATTGCAATGGGACGTCCTCGCGCCGCAGCCTCATCGGCATCGTAGCCTGTGTCCACAAGCAGCACTTCATCCCCGCGCCGCAAAACCCAGACGTAATAGTCCATAGCATGCGGCGCATCGTGGTTGTCATCTATGATGAAACTGTCCGCTCGTGTCCGGGCGTTGCGATCCGCATATTTCACGGCGTGAATTTCCCAATCGCTCATCGAAGGACCTCGGAATACTGTCGAACAACCTTGTCCGCGATCATATCAGCAACCGCTGCGCTGAAGGACTTGAAATGCGCGCTTTCAAGGTGCGTGTCGAAGGCAGCCTGGTCATCATAGATCTCGTACAGAAACACAGTGTCGGGATCATCGGACAGGCAAATATCGAATTGCTGGCAACCGGGCTCCTCACGCAACGACGCCGAGGCATTTTCGGCCATCAAGGGCAGAAAAGCATCTTTCATTTCAGGTTTCAGGGTGAATGTAACAGTAACGGCGAGCATCAGGCAGACAGTCCTTTCAGGCGTAAGAATGCGCGCTTGGCGACAGGCAGTTGGCTAAGGATCAGGGCAATGTTGAGCACCAACAGAATGGCCGCACCGGGCCGCGAGAAGAAAACCGACAGGTCCCCATCTGACAGAAACAGCGAGCGGCGGAAGGTTTCATCAAATAGCCCACCCAGAATGACTCCAATGACAAGCGGGGCGATTGGGTATTTCATCAGGTTCATGAAATAGGCCACCGCGCCAACGCCCAGCATCAGGTAAAGATCATTGATACCGCCACCAACGCTGAACGAACCGATCGTCGTTAGCACCATGACAACCGGCAGGAAGATGGTCTGCGGGATGGCGAGGATCTTGATGAAGACCCGCGCCGTGAACAGACCCATCAGGAACATCGTCAACGAGGCCAGAACGAGGATCGCAACCACCCGAAGAATGATCTCTGGGTCAATTGTCGGGCCGGGGATCACGTTGTTGATCTTGAAAGCCCCCATCAGGGCCGCAGCCGGTGGCGAGCCGGGAATACCCAGCACCAACAACGGGATCAGCGCGCCGCCGATACAGGCATTGTTCGCCGTTTCCGAGCTCAACAACCCTTCCAACGAGCCTTTGCCAAACTTGTCCCCTTCCGCGGACACGGTTTTGCCGACACCATAGCTGACCCAACCGGCAACATCCTCGCCCACGCCCGGAAGCGCGCCCACCCCGGTCCCGATCACACCGGATCGGCCAATTGTCGGAAGGTAGCGCCGTATCGATCTCAGGTTCGGCAGAATGCGCCCTTTCAGGGCCAGAACCTTGCCGGCTTCCACATGCCGCAAGCCTTCGATGATCTGCGGGATGGCAAACGCCCCCATCAACACGGGCACCACCTGAAACCCGCTCATCAGATAAGACCAACCGAAGGTGTAGCGTGGTTCCGACAGCAGAGGGTCGAGCCCAACCATGGCCATCGCAAGCCCGATCAGACCGGCGATCCACCCCTTAATCACCAGATCTTCGCTCATCAATGTGCCCGAGAGCAGAATGCCGAACAGGGCCAGCAAGGCTTTCTCCGGGCTTGCGATGTTCTTTGAGACCAAAAGCAACGCCCAGACGAAAATCAAAAGCGTGATGGTCCCGATGACTGTGCCTATGAAGCTGGCTGTGGTGGTCAGCCCAAGTGCTTCGCCGCCTCTTCCCGCTTTCGCCAAAGGATAGCCGTCCATAGCCGTTGCTGCACTGGCCGCAGTTCCGGGAATGTTCAGCAGGATCGAGGGGTACGAGCCGCCGTAGATCGCGCCGACATAAGCCCCCAGCAGCGCGATCAGCGAATAGTCGAGCGGAATCTTGTTGCCGAAAAAACCCGTCAAAATTGTCACCGCCAACGTGGCCGTCAGGCCGGGCAGCGCGCCGAAGGTGATGCCCAGAAACACGGAACCGACTAGATACAAATAGGTCAGCGGATCCCCTGCCAGAGCCACGAAGGCATTCCCAAAGCCCGCCAGTTGCGAAAGGATAAAATCCATCCGGTCAGTCTTTCCATAACGGACGAAGCGTCACGTAGTAGTGGTATTCGATTTGCTTGAAGATCAGCCCGCCGCGCGCGGGCACGTTCTGCCGGAAAACGAAGGACATCGCGCAAACAAGGATGAGCGGGGCAAGTATTGCCACAAATGGAACGAACCGCAAAACGCGTTCGGAACCCGCCTTCGCCAGCACCAAAAGTGTCAGGGCAGCCCATAACACGAGTGTGACCCAGTCATCATCATGTGCATTCCACTCCGCCTGTGCCCGGAAGCCAAAGAAAGCAAACAGCCCCGCTGCGAAGACGGTGATGCACGAAACCAAAGCGCGTCTCGCGTGACCACCGTAGAAGCCAAAGGTCAACGCCGTGATCAGCAGGCCCGAGCACAGAATGAAGTCCACTCTGGGCACCAGCCCAATGACATAGGCCAAAAGGATCAGGCCGATTGTTGACGCTCGGTAGACCTCAGGACCATCCCACCCGATCCCCACAGCGCTGAGCGCGTTCTTTGCGCCCCCCGACTGAACCGAAATGATCAGCAGAACAAAGGCCAGGACCAGCAGCCCACCAAAGATGAAAAGTGGAACGATTGCAGCCGAGTTATACCAGTCCGAACCACTGACGCCTGCGCGGTTCTCGCCCCAAAGAGGGATGTCCGATGTCTTCCAGAGGAAAAAGACCGAGACTGCCATCAGCACAAGCGACGCCCAGAAATCGCGCGTCCGCATGACCAGTGTTTCGTCGACCTTGCTCATGTCCAGCCTCCCATCAGAAAGGGCGCAGTCAAGCACGCCCTTTCCGCCGTTTCCGTCAAGGCTTCTCGATACCCAGCGACGCCGGATCGACTGTGGCAGCACCTAAATCCTGCAGTGTGTAGGCAAAGGTGGCTTCAAGGTTAGCAAACAACTCTTGCGCTTCTGCACCATGTTGGCCGCCGACATCGTAGTTGTTTGCAGAGGCCCATTCAGCGACGGTGTCAGAGGCAATCGCCTTCTCGAAAGCTTCGCCCAGAGCGGTTTTCACATCATCTCCGGCCGAGCTATGAACGGCAAAACCAATCGCCTGTTTGAGCGGCAGATACTGATCTAGTCCGTCATAGATACTGAACGCAGAGGGCACCGTCGTTCCAGCGATCTGGGCATCTTCCGGCGTCAACATCGCAAGCGGCCTCAACTGTCCGCCTTCGATCAACGGAGCCTGTTCCGCCAACGAGGTCACAACCAGCGCAACCTCACCCGCGATGGCTGCTTCCTGTCCCGGGGCCGATCCTTTGTAGGGCACAAATTTGAACGCGGCACCCGAGCCTTTCTCAATGGCCAGAAGGTTCAGATGGTGAATGGACCCTGCACCCGAGGCGGCAGCCGGAATAGTGCCTGGGGCCGCTTTGGCAGCGTCGACCAGTTCTTCCAGTGTGTTGTACGGGCTGTCCGCAGGGACCGAGATCAGATCGGGCGATCCGCCGACAATGAACGGGTACCAGAAATCAAACTTCTTATCCCAGCCGCCTTGCACGGCTGCGGTGACATTTGACTCGGACAGTCCAACCAAAGTGTAACCATCGTCTGGCTGGTTCATCACATAGACCATACCGTTGGAACCGGCGACGCCACCCGTTTGGTTGATCACGTTGATGGACACCGGCAGATGCTTTTCCATCTCAGCCATGATCATGCGGTTGATTGTGTCGGTGCCACCACCGGCCCCCCACACCACCGCTGTGGTGATATCCCTGTAGGGGTAGTCCTGCGCAGCTACAGCCCCTGCAATCCCGGTCGCCACAGCAGCCGCGGCCGCCAAACGCCCTAGTTTCGATTCCATGTCCAAGTCCTCCCAAAAACATCTTTGCGTTTATTGTTGCATTTATTTACGTATACATTACAGAATGCGTTGTCAACGGACTGTAGCGAAAGCAGTGATCGCGCTATGAATGCGAAACGGGAAGGAAGCGGGTTCAGATGAACAAGAAATACGACATTGCGGTTTTCCACGGAGACGGTATTGGCCCGGAAATTATGGCGCCTACGCTGGAAATCCTGCATCAACTGTCCGACCGGAATCCGGCCTATAGCCTGAACTTCCAAGACGCCCCGGCTGGTGCTGCTCATTACGCGGCGACTGGCGAATCCTTTCCAGCGGGCTCCCTCGAAATCGCGCGTAACGCTGATGCGATTCTGTTGTCCGCGATGGGTTTGCCGGATGTACGCTATCCGGATGGCACCGAAATCTCACCCCAGATCGACCTGCGAAAGCAGCTGGGTCTGTTTGCCGGTGTTCGTCCGGTGAAATTAAACAACGGACAGAAAACGCCGTTGGCCCTACCCAATGGGCATGAGATCGACTTTGTCCTGATACGCGAAAGCACCGAAGGTCTGTTCTTCACCCAAGGCGCAGGCGAAGTCACCGAGCACGAAGCGCGTGAGACCCTTCTGATTACCCGTGACGTTTCCGAGAAGCTTTTTCGCTTTGCCTTCGACCTTGCAAGGAATCGCAAGGCATCAGGGCGTGGTCAGGGCCGCGTGACATGTGTTGACAAAGCCAATGTATTCCGCGCTTTTGCGTTCTTCCGATCCATGTTCGATGCCGAGGCCGCAAAGCATCCCGACTTACAAGCAGACCATGCCTATGTGGATGCCACCGCTCTTTGGATGGTGCAGAAACCATGGGAATTTGATGTTCTGGTCACCGAGAACATGTTCGGCGACATCCTCTCGGACCTGGGTGCGGGTTTAATGGGAGGTCTGGGATTGGCCCCATCAGCAGATATTGGGTTGAACCACGCGGTGTTCCAACCCTGCCACGGATCGGCCCCTGACATTGCCGGGCAGGGTGTCGCCAACCCGTTTGCGATGATCCTGTCTGCCGCCATGATGCTTGAATGGTTGGGCCTGACGCACGATCACCCCGACTTGTCGAAAGACGGTGCCCGTCTCCGCGAAGCTGTGGAAAAGGCAACGGCCAATGGAGGCAATCTGACACGTGACCTAGGCGGCACTGCGGGTACGAAAGAAGCCGCCTCATCCGTGAAGGAAGCATTGCAGGCATGAACACAAAGACAGAAATCAGGGTCGCCTGCGTCGGCGCGGGATATTTCAGCAAATTCCACTACGAAAGCTGGTCCCGGGTGTCGGGTGCTGTTCCCTTAGCTTCCTGCAATCGTGATATCGACAAGGCCAGGGCGACCGGACTTAGGGCCTATGACGAGCTTTCGAACATGCTGGAAGTTGAAAAACCGGACCTTTTGGACATCATCCTTCCGCCCGTAGCGCAAGCCGATGCCATCCGAACGGCGCTGCGCTGTGGCGTCGAATGGCTGATATGCCAGAAACCTTTCTGCTTGTCTTTAGCGGAAGCCGAGCAAATTGTTTCTGAGGCGGAAGGTGTCGGGGCCACGATCGTGATACACGAGAATTTTCGGTTCCAGCCCTGGTATCGTTCGATCAAAAAGGCGCTGGCAGAGGGCAGAATTGGCACGCCTTTGCAGGCGACATTCCGGCTTCGTCCAGGTGATGGGCAAGGGCCAAGCGCCTATCTTGACCGACAGCCTTATTTTCAAGACATGCCTCGTTTTCTGGTACATGAAACCGCTGTACACTGGATCGACACGTTTCGGTTTCTATTTGATGCACCCAATGCCGTTTACGCAGATCTGCGCCGTGTTAATCCCGTCATCGCAGGCGAAGATGCTGGGTATATCCTGTTCGACCATCCAAACGGGCTGACCGCCCTGTTCGACGGAAACCGGTGCCTGGATCATAGCGCTGACAATCTGCGTCAGACCATGGGCGAAGCGCTTATCGAAGGGACTGAAGGATCATTGGTTCTCAATGGAGATGGTTCCGTTGACCTCCGCGCTTTTGGAGAACAAAAGCGGCAGCAACTTCTTTCTCCCAGCGATCACGATGGATTTGGAGGAGACTGCGTCCATGCCTTGCAAAGCCACGTGATTTCGGGCCTTTTAGAAGGCACCCCGCTTGAGAACACGGCCTCGGAGTATCTGGACGTGCTCCGCATTGAAGAGGCTGTCTACCGCTCAGATGCGGAAGGGAGAAAGATAGACCTGGAGAGGCCGTGAAAGAACAGGACAACAAAACGCTTTCCAACACCCAACGCGCTGTCCGCGACTTGCGCCGTATGATCTTGTCCGGAGAACTCGCCGCAGGGACCGATCATCTCGAGTCCGAGTTGGCCGAAACACTTGGCATGTCCCGCACGCCAGTGCGAGAAGCCGCATTGATGTTGGAAAGCAAAGGTTTGTTGGAAATGCGCCCCCGCAAAGGTGTGCGCATCTTGCCCGTTTCGTCCGAGGATATGCGGGAAATCTACGACATCCTGACCGAGCTCGAAAGCCTTGCGGCACAGCGCGCCGCCGAGGCAGGGTATTCAGAAGAAGACCTGGCTGTTCTGGCTGCATCTATCGCTCAAATGGATCAGGCTATTGAAACCGAAGACCTCGAGGCCTGGGCTGAGGCGGATGAGTTGTTTCATCAGGAACTTGTTCGGCTGGGCGGCAATAAACGGGTCGAAGCTATTGTCGCAATGATGAGCGATCAGGTGCGCCGCGCGCGCGCCACAACGCTTTTCATCAGACCTTTGCCGGTTAAGTCCAATGAAGATCACCGAGTGGTGTTCCAGGCGATCAGCGAAGGCCAATCGGACGTGGCGCGAAATCGCCATCGGGAACACCGACGCCAGGCCAAGGCAATGCTATGCGGGATCTTAGAAAAGCATAGACTCAACAGCCTTTGAGCTCTTTGTTTGTCGCCTCGATCGTCATTAGTTCGCGATTCTAAGTTACTGCCAAAACAAACCACGTTTGAAGGTTACGGCAAATAAGATGCCGGTGCCCCACTTCCGATTTGCATGGACAAATGCTGGCGACACCGCTGGTCAGACCATTCGTTTCTTATAAAACCGGACTTCGATCACCCGCCTCTTGATTGAGACGGATGATTACCCAATTGACGCAGCGCCTATTTCTTCCCTGCCACAATCCGATCCAGGATAAGCGCGCAGAAAAGGATCGCCAGACCAGCCAGAATGCCTTGGCCTGCCGCCGCATATTGCAGCGCTTCCAGCACGTCCTCGCCCAGACCCTTGGCTCCGATCAGCGAGGCGACAACGACCATGGCCAGTGACATCAGGATCGTTTGGTTCACACCCGCCATGATGGTCTTGTGCGCCAATGGCAAGTCCACACGCCACAGCAGGTAGCGGGGCGTTGCTCCAAAGGCCAGGGCAGCCTCGCGCACGGTTTCGGGCACCTGTTGCAGGCCGAGGACGGTGAAGCGGATCACCGGCGGGCTGCCGAAAATCATGGTTGCGACCACGCCCGCTGGCTTACCCGATCCGATAAACGCGACAACCGGGATCAGGTAAACGAAGGACGGCATCGACTGCATGAAATCCAGAATGGGTCGCACAATGGCAAAGGCGCGCGGGCGACGTGCACAGTAAATGCCCAGCGGAATGCCCAACGTGATCGAAATCAGAGCTGCCGCCCCCAGAAGGGCAATCGTTGTCATCGCCTTTTCCCAGAAATCCAGCAGGCCCAGATAGGCCAGCGCCGCACCGGTAAAGATCGCTACACGGGGACCAGCGGACAAGTAAGCCAGCATGATGATCACCAGCGCCACCACCGGCCAGGGGGTATCGACCAGAACGACTTCGATCCAGTCCAACAGGGTGCGCATCCCATAGGTCAGCCCGTCGAAGAAGCCGCGTCCGGCGGTTTTGGTCCATTCAAAGACTGCCTGCACCCCATCGCCCACATTCAGACGCCAATCCCGGTTGGTCGGGAAGGTTTTCAGAACAGCCACCGCATCAGGTTGCGCGAACTTGATCATCGACAGGATCACCACCACAGCGGTCAGTACCGTCGCGACAACCAGCCGGGGGATCGACCAGCCGTTGGCGACGCTGGGGTCCGAACGCCAGCGTGCGAACTGTCCCTCAAGCGTCCAGTTGGCCAGAGAGGCCGCCAGAAACTTGACCGCCAACAACAAGACGATCCCGATCACCAGATAGGTGACGCCGGTGGAATCCGCCGTCCGAGCGGCCTCTTGCGCGCCTGCCAGAGCCCCTTCGAGGGACTCTGCCGCGCGCTTCAGGGAATCCAACGTGGCGGACCCTGATTGATCTGCCGCTGCAATTTGCTGTCGACGCAGTTCCAGCGTCTGCTCGATCTGTTCAGCCCGTTCGCGGAATTCGCGACCCAGATCGCCGAAGAGGCCGAGACCAATCTGAATATAGGCCAACGTTTCCAGCACTAGAAACCCAAGAAACCACGACCAAAGCCCGCGTGCCCCGAACCAGATCGGCCCAAGGATCGCCGCCGCCTTGTTCAGCGTAAAGCGATAGCCGGGGGCCTGCATCATATAGGCGAAGGTCTTTTGGTAATAGGCTTGCCCTTGCCCCACGAAATCTCCGATCAGGCCGTTCAGGCGGTCGGCGGTTTCGGGTTGAATTTGTTGCATATCAACATGTTTCATGTCGGTCCCCTTATGCCTGGCTGTCCTGAATCGCACGGATCAGACCCGCTCGGTTGATCACGCCCACCGTCTTGCCATCCTGCGTCACCGCCACGACGCCGTGGCCGTCTACGCAGAGGTTCATCAGGTCGGACAGATCCATATCAGGGTGGGCCTCTTTGGCGTCCTCTGGCACTTCGCCATGGCGGGCTTCGAACTCATCGACCGGCTTCATCACCGCATGAGCAAAGATCATGTTGAGTTTGGAAATCCCGGCCACGAAATCGGCGACATAGTCGTCGGCGGGGTTCAGGATGATCTCTTCCGGCGTGCCGATCTGCACGATGCGCCCGTCTTTCATGATTGCGATGCGATGGCCGATGCGGATTGCCTCGTCGAGGTCATGCGTGATGAACATCGTGGTCTTGTTCAGCTTGTGGCTGAGGTCCATGAACTGGTCCTGCAACTGCTTGCGGATCAAAGGGTCAAGGGCCGAGAACGGCTCATCCATCAACAAAATCTCGGGGTCGGCAGCGATGGCGCGGGCAAGACCCACGCGTTGCTGCATCCCACCCGAGAGCTCGTGGGCGTATTTGTCTTCCCAGCCGTTCAGCTCGACCAATTCCAGCACCCGGTCGGCCTCTTCCCAGCGGCGCGCTTTGCCAGTGCCGCGGATTTCCAGCGGCATCGCGACGTTGTCGCGGACGGTGCGGTGAGGCATCAGGCCGAAGTTCTGGAACACCATGGCAACGCGACGGTTGCGCAGATCGCGCAGGCCCTCGTCATTCAGGCCCATCACATCGTCGCCGTCCAGATAGATATGGCCGTCAGTGGGTTCCAGTAGGCGGTTCACGTGACGCACAAGGGTCGATTTGCCCGAACCCGACAGGCCCATGACACAGAACAGCTCACCCCGTTCGATCTCGAAACTCGCATCAGCCACGCCGACAACACAGTTGAAGCGCTCCAGCACCTCGGCCTTGCTCAGCCCCTCGCTGTGAATGGCGTTCAAAGCTTCCTGCGAGCGCGCGCCGAACACTTTCCACACGCCCTTTGCGTCGATTGCGATTTGCGCTGTCATTTTGACCCCATCGGATTTGTGTTGTGTTGCGCCCCCGAAACCTGGGGGCGCGCAGGTTTTAGTTGGTGGTTAGACCCAGCCAACTGTCGACGGTATCGCCATTGGCAGCGATCCATTCCGCCACGACCTCATCAGTGTCGCGGCCTTTGACCACGACTTCATAGGTCAGGCCGCTCAGCTCGCCCGCATCCATGTCGATATTGGCAAGGAAAGACGCCGCTGCCGGGTTGCGCTGATCCAGCGATTTGGAATGCGCTACGGTCACGGTTTTGACCGGCTCACCCGTGCTGACGTGCGATTTGTTGTACCAATCGGCATCCTGATCCGGCTGCACCATCTTGTAGGTGGCCGCGTCATGCTCGGGTTCTTCCAGAATGGTCACATCATACAAAGCATGGACGTAATGCGGCGCATAGCAGTAGAAAGCTGCGCCTTTCTTCTGGTCGATCTGATCTTTCAGACGCGAATAGAACACGGTTTCATCCTCGGTGGTCGGCGTCAGGAAGGTCTCGATCCCATAATCCCGCACCCGCACTTTAAAGGTGTTGGTCGAGGCCCAGCCCGAAGCACCGACCCAGACCTCACCCATGCCGTCACCATCCGAGTCGAACAGCTCTTGCGCGACCGGAGTCGCCAGATCGTAGATCGAGCGGATGTTGTGATCCTCGACCATGTAATTCGGCACACAGATCCCGGCGCGGCCTTCGTAGCTGCCCGAGGACAGACCCACAGTGCCTTTCTGATCGACATATTCGTCGGTGAAAGAGGACTGGTTCGGCAGCCAGACATCCGGGTGCACGTCGATATCACCGCGCCCGCCATCCATGGCGGCAAAGATCACCGCGTTTGCTCCGGGGGCATAGCCAACCTCGCCACCCAAGCGGGTTTCGATGACCTGCCCGATCACCCGACTCATGATCTTTGCACCGGGCCAGCTGGGTTCACCCACCATGACCTTATCCTGTGCCATCGCCGTCGTTGCGCCCAAGGTCAAAGCCAAAGTTGCTGTAAGCGTCAGTTTTTTCATATCTTTTCTCCCGTTTTGTTGAGTTACATGCGCCATCAGGCGCGTGCCCGCTTGCGTTGCGGGTCTATGAATGGAATGTCCGAGACGGTCGCCCGCAGGCGTTTCATCCGCCCGTCGAGTTGACCGATCTCCAGTTGGGTGCCGTTCTCCGCGTGCTCGACCGAAAGCCGCGCCATGGCGATCGCGTGTTCCAGCGTCGGCGAACGTGTGGCCGAGGTGACTACACCCACCTGCCGCTCTCCTGCGAAAACCGGGGCACCATGCGCAGGCACATCATCGCAACCGATCAATAGCCCTTTGAGTACGCGGCGCGGATCACGCGCATTGCGTTCCAATGCGGTCCTTCCGGTGAAGTCGGATTTGGTCAGATCGACGGCAAAGCCCAAGCCGGCCTCAAACGCGTCGACCCCCGGTGCGAATTCCGCATTAGCCGCGGCCAAACCCGCCTCGATCCGAATGATGTCGAGGGCAGCCGAGCCCATGGGGGTGATCCCAAATTCTTCACCGGCTGCCATAACTGCATCCCAAATCGCGACAGCGTCGGATTTCGAACAGAAGACCTCGTACCCTAGCTCTCCAGTATACCCCGAGCGTGACAACATGAATGGCGCGCCCTCTCGGTCGTTTAGCCGCGCGACTGTGACGCCGAACCATTTCAGATGGTCCAACCCCGGCACATGGGGTTGGGTAAAGGCAATCTTCCGCAGTAGATCCCGCGACTTTGGCCCTTGAATGGCAAGGTTTGGCATTGACCCACGCAGCGCATGAACGCGCACCTGCAACCCGCGTAGGTTCGCAAGTTCCTGCAACGCCCGACCACTTTCCTCGGACCCGCAACACCACCGGAAAATCTCGGGTGCGAGGCGAAACAGGGTGCCGTCGTCTATGACCGCGCCACTCTCGTCACACATCAAGGTGTAAGAGCCTCGCCAAACCGGCAGCTTCGCCACGTTGCGCGTCGTCGCCAATTGCATCAAAGCCTCTGCATCCGGGCCGATAATGTCGAATTTGCGCAACCCGCTCATGTCCTGCACGGTCACTGCTTGTCGGCAGGCCCAATATTCGCCCAATGTGCCGTAGGCCGGATAGCTGACCGGTGCCCACAGATCGCGTGCGGGGGCGAAATGCTGGGTCAGCGGCGACAGGCGGTCGTGAAAGGCGGACTCCTGACTGATCGACATGGGCGCGTCTTCCTTTTCGCGATAGGCAACCGCTCGGCGGATGGGCGTTTCAGGACGGTAGATGCGCACATGCACATCGGTCGGGTTCCAGCCATTGATGGGATCAATATCGTCCGGACAGGCAGTTGAGACGCAGACCAGATCCTCCAGCGCCCGCATGGCGACATAGTCACCGGGCCGCGAGTGGGATTCCTCGGTTAGAATGTGATGGTTCGCCGGGTCAACCCACGTATTCCAGAAGAAATTGATTGCAGGCCAGGCCGCACGTCGCGCAACTCCGTAGGGGGTCAATGCGTTTGACATATTGTCCGAGCAATTCACGTGCCCGGGAAAGCCGCGCTCCTCATAGCCGCGCGCTGTGCAAGCCAACCCGAATGTATCATGTCGCCCGCAGGTGTCCTGCACCACGTTCAGCAGCGGGCGCATTTCGCGATCAAAGAACTTGTCCAGCAGACCGGGGCCGGGATAGGCGCGGCGCACCATTGACCGGGTGGCCGTCGAGTCGATCATCCACTCCTGCCCCTGATCCAGCCCATCGGCGCGCAGAGCCATGAAATCCGAACACTGCTGGCCCTCGATATCGATGATCTGAACGAACTCTCCAGCCTTTAACTCATAGGCCAGCGCGCTACCCCGCTTTACCGTGAATTCATCTCGCGCGTCGCCCAGCAAAGGGGGCAAAATCGGCCCATCGGTCAACGCTGGCTTGTGCAGGACAGTGACACTTCCTGTCGCGTTGCCGTCGATCAGCGCAGAAACGCCAACGGTCTGGATCACCCAGACCGTGACCGCACTGTTCGCACGGAGAATCACCGGCCCAGGCGCATCGACAAACCTGTGACAGGGGACCCGCCGATCTGCACCCCGCGCCGCAACCCAAGCCAAGAGCCTAGCACTGTCAAAATCGCCCCAGTCGATCCAACCTTTTGCGGCCAAACCCAATGCCGCCAAACCCGGTTGCCCGTCGTTGGTGAAGGCCACAATGTCCAATGCCTTTTTTGGACCAAGCCCATCTATTGAAAGCAAATCACCGGGCTGCACGATAAGCCGAACAGCTTCACGAGGAGCAACGATGTGCGGGCGGGCGTCGGACGCTTTCGGAAAGCCCGGGAACAGGCGACCAGGGCCATCAAAGCCCGAGTTCGTGAACGCGTGTAAGACAGATGTTCCCTGCATTTCAGTACCGGATTCTCAAAATGTAACTAGTTACAGAGGTTGATGAAACTAGTTACATATGTCAACTCTTTCCTCAGAAACCCGCCAAACGGACGCGAAAACCCGAGATGCAAAAAGCCCCAGAGCCTAAGAAGCGTGCAAATCTCAGAGATGTGGCAAAGGCTGCAGGCGTGTCCGTTGCTACGGTTTCGCGGGTGTTGAACGAACCGACCGTGGTAAAGAAAGACACGCTGGAAAAAGTTCAGGCCGCCATTGCGGATCTAAAGTTCGTCCCAAGTGCTGCCGCGCGCGCGATCAATTCTGGCCGCACTCGGTTTGTTGGCGCGTTAGTCCCTACTCTGGACAATGCAATTTTTGCCCGGTTTCTCGCCGCGCTGGAGCGTAAACTGTCAGACCACCAATTATCTCTGATCGTTGCGACCACCGAGGCAAATCTGGACATCGAAGCCGAGAAAGCAAAAAGCCTCGTGGATATCGGAGCAGAAGGCCTGATCGTCACAGGCACCACGCACAGCCCCGCATTTCACGATCTGATCGAGCGCACTATGCTGCCAACGATCATCACGTCATTCTTTGATCCAGAAAACCCACTGCCTACGATCGGATATGACAACGCGGCAGCTGCACAGCTCGCCTTGCAACATCTCGCCAATCTTGGTCATCAGAATATCGCCGTCGTACATGGCCCTGTTCAAGATAACGACCGCACACGTGAACGTCTCGCCGGTCTCAGAGCCCTTCCATTCAATGGCAAGCTCTTGACCTTCGAGACAGAGATCAGCCATCAGGGCGGAGCGGATGTTGCCAAACACATCGGCGGTCTGCGAACCAAGCCGGATGCAGTTCTGTGCCTTTCTGACGTCGTTGCCTTGGGCGTCTTGCTGGGTCTTCAAGCACAGAACATTACAGTGCCGGACCAGATCTCCATGGTGGGCGTCGATGATCTTCCAACTTCAGCTGTGACTGTGCCAAAATTAACCACCGTACATCTGCCGGTTTCTCAGATGGGAGAGCGCGCCGCGAACGCGCTTGCCGGATGGATCACAAAACAACAAGTCCCCAATTCCGAAAAGCTGGAAACGCATCTAGTAGTTAGAAACTCCACAAAGAGACGCTGATATGAGTGAGTCCGAAGCGGAACGGTCGCATGGTCCTTTACGACGACGCGCGGTCCTAACACTCGCACTGGACTAGCGTGCACCCCATTGGTTCAGCGTCGTGTGAGCTACCGATACACCGCTCTCACCTATGATTTCCTCCAGGTTACGGTATGAAACACCATATCGAACGTAGAAGAAGATCGCGAATAGGAACAAATCCTTCGGATATTGCATACACCTGAAAGAAATCATGAACTGACTTTCGGCTGATATACGCCGGCTGCTATTCACTCTCTGCGTTCTTGAGCGTCAATGGCAAAGAATTTGCAACAGATCCTCCTGAAGCTCCTGCAGCAGTTGCTTTTGTTTTTTGCCGGAAGGGGCAGTGTGCTCGGGGTCACGTTCGCCCTCGAATCCAAGCTGCGCTCGGTCGAGTGACAGATCCACGTCTTCCGAGAGCCGATGAATCACAGGCCAATGATGCACAAACAATCAAATTGGAGCAGTCAGATGAGGTTGCTCACGTGCAAAATCTATTTGTGAATGTCGCCTTTGGGCTGCCATCAGCCAACCGCGCGCACCGCATTGAATGACCACTTCGATCCCGAAGCAGACGTACAGCTATCCACTGAATACGGAACTGCACCATGTAAAACGACAAAAAATCATCTCGTTGTATCAACCCGATGCCGAAGGACAGTTTCCTTCCAGAGCGACGAAATCCTTGACCAAATTTGATACCGTGTTCTTCAATGCGAAGAAAGTTCAAGTGCTCGGAAATTGCGACTCGGTAAACTGCAACGGCCAGCTGGACAAAGGGATGCATGCTGGTGCGTCGCATGCGATGGTTCTGCAGCCGCTGCACGCGAAAGGATCAAATGTCTGATATCTCGCGCTGGCTAAAGAAACATGGCTTGTCCAAGTATGCTGGGTCTTTTGCAGAGCATGAAATCGAACTGGGTGATCTAACCGAATTAACGGACAAAGATCTCACTACAATCGGACTTCCCCTAGGTCCGAGGCGCCGTTTTATGAAAGCAGTTCGAGCCGATGCAAAGGGAGAGGCTTACCCGCACAACACTGCGTTAGGTCCCGCTATCGTCGCAGAGCGTAGGCAGCTTACCGTAATGTTTATCGATTTGGTTGGATCGACTGAGATATCCCAGCGCGTCGATCCGGAAGATCTGGCAGAAGTACTTCGACTGTTCAAAGAAACCTGCGCCGCGTCTGTCGCCGCTTTTGATGGCCACATCGCAAGTTACTATGGTGATGGCATTATGGTCTTTTTCGGATTTCCTCACGCGCACGAAGATGACCCAGAGCGAGCCATTCGTGCAGGTCTTCGCATTATCGAGGAAGTTCCAAACATCCGCACTCATGCGAAACTGAATGTCCGAATAGGTATAGCGACCGGTTTGGTTGTTGTTGGCGATTTACGTGGCGAAAAAATGTTTGAGGATGGTACGGCCATGGGCGAAACGCCAAACCTTGCCGCGCGTCTTCAGGCAATGGCAGATCCCGGCACAATGATTGTTGCCCCAAGCACGCATCAGCTGGCGGGTGATGCCTTCGAATATGTTCTGCGTGGTGCATTCAAGCTCAAAGGTTTTGCTAAAGAAGTTGAAGCCTGGCGAGTGACAGGCGCGCGAAATACAGTCAGCCGCTTCATGGCGCTAGACAACGTGTTACTTAACCCATTAATCGGTCGCACTGCAGAATATGAAACCCTCCATGGAAAGTGGAAGTTGGCAAGTCTCGGTCAAGGGCAGGTCGTGCTTGTGTCCGGTGAACCAGGAATCGGCAAGTCTCGATTGGTCGAAGAACTAAGGCAGAATATTCCGAGGGTGTCGCACACTCAAATTCGCTATCAGTGTTCTCCCTACCATTACGCGAGTGCGTTTTATCCGGCCATTCGTCAATTTGAGAATGCTGCAGGCCTTCGCGCCGACGATTCAAACGACGTGAAACTCAAAAAAATATCCTCCGTTCTGAGTGATCAGTCCAACCATGCCCTGAAGCTAGCCGCGTCTCTTCTTTCGGTTCCATTCGAAGACAAATTGGGGGCATTGAATCTGTCCCCGCAGCAACTTATGGATCAGACGTTAGAAATGTTGCTGGGCAATCTGACTTCGCAAGCTGAGAAGAAACCTGTGTTGCTCATGTTTGAAGACGCGCATTGGATTGATCCGACAACTAAATTACTGCTTGATCGAATTGCCGACCGGATTCGAGACCTTCGGGTGTTGGTTGTGATGACATTCAGACCTGAATTCGATCCATCTTGGGCATTGCAATCCAATCTTTCGAAAGTGGTCTTGAAGCAATTGAACTTTCATCAGGTCAAAAACATTGTGGACGAAGTTGCCAAAGGTCAGTCGATCTCTGACGAAATGTACGATCTGGTCGCCGCCAGATCTGACGGCGTCCCGCTATACGTCGAAGAAGTGACAAAAGATCTTTTGGAATCCGGGGCAATGACCAAAGGAAGGGACCCATATTCGATGGGTGGGGCTTCTCCGGCAAGCTCGGTTCCCAGCACGTTGCATGATGCGCTTATGGCGCGACTTGACCGACTGAGCTCCGTCAAGGAAGTCGCCCAAATCGGAGCGGTTATTGGATCTCAATTTTCGTATCCGTTGATCTCTAAAGTGTCTCGCATCAGCGAAAAGGCATTGCGCGCGGGATTGGAGCTTTTGGTCGACGCAGGCATCGTTACAGTTTCTGAAGAAGAGAATCTTGAAACGTTCAGCTTTCGTCACGCCCTAATTCGCGACACTGCTTATAACAGCCTCTTAAAGAGCGAACGCCGGGTCTTGCACGCTCGTGTTGCGCGCACGTTAGATGGCAAATCAACCCACATTGGCGATGCCAGTCCGGAAATTCTGGCTCACCACTACACGATTGCGGGGATGAGTAAGGAGGCCATCGACTGTCGCTATCTCGCAGGCCAGCGCGCAGTCCAACGTTCTGCCAATATTGAGGCAGACACACAACTGTCCCTGGCGATCGAACAGTTGAACCAACTAACCCATAGTGTTGAACGGGATCGAAAAGAAATTGAGGTTCAGGTTCTCAGAGCAGGTGTTTTACGTTCGACTGCAGGAATTGCAGCTGATGAAACCGGGACTGTTTACGCAAGAATACGCGACTTGTGTGAGCGGGTGGAAGAAACAGAACATTTGTTCCCGGTTTTGAATGGTTTGTATTCCTTCCATTTGGTGCGTGCTGAGTATGATTTAGCCAGAAGTGTCGCAGCGCAATTGTTGAATTTGGCGGATTCAACTGGTGAGACACAGCATCAGATGGTGGCTCATCGAGCCATGGGTGCAGTGCTGTTTCATATTGGGGTACTAAACCCTTCATACGAGCATTTGACTAAAGCGATAGAGCTTTACAGCCGGAAACGTGATGGACATTTGGCCTACATCTACGGATCAGACCACGCAGCGATAACTTCGTGCTTTTTGAGCATGGCTGTATGGATGCGCGGTGAGCCAGACAAAGCACTTGAAATACAGAAAAAAGCGGTTGCTGCGGCACAAAAACTGGAGCATGCGCACAGCATAGCACAGTCGTTAACCTACCTGTGTATGCTTTATCTCCTGCGCCGCGAACCTGGACAAGTCGTTGAGGTCGCAAATCAGTTGGAGGAGCTGTCTTCAAAACACTCGTTCACCTTCATGTCGTTGACTGCAACGCTCTGGAGAAGCTGGGTGGACGCCTACCTTTCCCCTGGGCCGGAAAACATCCATGCATTACGAGAAGCATCGGAAGCTTGGTGGGCCAGCGGAGCAGGGAATTATAGGCCTTTCTTTTTGACGCTGATTGCGGAACTAACGTTGAAAACGGGTGATCGGGAAAGTGCCTTACAGTTGTTAGCCGAGGCGCGCAGGTACAAAAGCCTTACAAACGAAGGATGGGCGGAAGCTGAGACAGACCGGGTTTATGCTCTAGCAATTTCTGAAAGTCGGGTCGCCGAAGAAGAATTTTGTGAGGCTTTGAACACGGCAAAACGACAGCAAGCAAAGATGTTCGAACTTCGGATTGTTGTAGACTACATTGAGAGCTGCCAAAAATTTGTACAGACGCCCTCTCCCAATTTTGGCGTAAGTGCTGTCTTAAAAAAAGTCACAGGAGGAGAGCAAACAGTCGATGTGATCAACGCTCAAAATCTGCTTGATCAGACGATTTTAAGCTAACTCTCAAAGGTTTATAGCGGTGCAGTTGGGTAGGTTAGAACTCATACTCGGACCTTAATTTGTGTTAGTCTGATTGAGCATTCGACAGAAACTGTATCCAGGAATATCCGACCCGCGCTTCTTCGCAGGTTACTGTAAAGCGAACAGTACTGAACTCCGCTCAATTTCCGCGCTGCCCGAAAGTGGAAATTCATGCGGCGTGCAGCGAAAGTCGATCCATACATCCCCAAACATCTGGCAGAGCCTGCTTGCTTTCAATCTTGGCGTCGAGATTGGCCTGGTCGCGATTATTCTCGCGCTCTGACCTGCCTTAAGAATGTGTCGGCGCATGAACTCCAGTGTGTGGATGTTCCTAAGGCGGCCATTACTGTATTTCGCAGCGCGTGCTCGCCGCATGAAAAT
>NZ_JBXWSB010000072.1:0-23854 GCF_059613205.1 Ruegeria sp. BHSB064 | reverse complement strand
CTTAAGGGCAACGACCAGACCGCTTTTTGACGGGGGGACGACATGCAGACAAAGATGCTGATTAACGGAGAGATGGTAGAGGGCGGTGGCGATGCGCTGCCGGTTCTGGATCCGTCGACCGGGGCAACCGTCGCACAGGTGCCCGAAGCCACGCCCGAACAGATCGAGGCCGCAACGCGTGCTGCCCATGAGGCGTTTGAGACCTACCGGCTGGAACCCCCCGTCGAACGCGCCGGATACCTGCACGCGATTGCTGACGTGATCGAGGCCAATATCGACGAATTGGCCGAGTTAGAGACGCTTGATGTTGGCAAGCCGTGGCCGATGGCCCGCGATCAAGAAATGCCGCTGACCATCGATACCTTCCGTTTCATGGCGGGGGCCTCACGCACCATGAGCGGGTCAGTGACAGGAGAATACGCAGCGGGCCACACGTCGATGATCCGCAAGGATCCTATTGGCCCCGTGGCGTCCATCGCGCCGTGGAACTATCCGCTTATGATGGCGGCATGGAAGATCGCCGCACCGCTGGCGGCGGGCTGCACCATTGTTATGAAACCGTCCGAAATCACACCGCTGGCCACGCTGCGGCTGGCAGAGTTGCTGGCGGATGTATTGCCCAAAGGTGTGTTGAACGTGGTCCATGGTCGGGGCATGTCGGTTGGTGACAGCCTGATCAACGACCCTCGGATTGAAGGGATTTCCATCACCGGCTCACCTGCTACCGGAATGGCCGCGATGCGGGCGGCATCCAACCAGATCCGCCATGTGCATCTGGAACTGGGGGGCAAGGCGCCGGTCATTGTGTTCAATGACGCTGATATCGACGCCGTGGCCGAGACGATCCGATACGGTTCGTTCTTCAACGCAGGTCAGGATTGCGCTCAGCCCTGTCGGGTGATGGTGCAGGATGCTGTGTACGACAAAGTGGTTGCTGCTGTCGCCGATCAGGTTGGTCAGATCAGGATCGGTGCGCCAAAGGCCGATGGTACAGAAATGGGGCCTATCGTGTCGGCTGTCCAACGCGACCGGGTTGCGGGATTTGTCGACCGCGCCCGCAGCAGCGCTGAAATCGCCGTGGGCGGCAAGGTCGGTGAAGGGGAAGGGTTCTTCTATCACCCGACCGTCGTCGCAAACGTAGATAATAACGCTGAAATCGCGTGCAGTGAGGTGTTCGGCCCGGTCGTAACCCTATCGCGCTTTTCCGAAGCGGACGAAGCCCTGCGGATTGCCAACGCCGGGCGGTACGGGTTGGCGTCGTCTGTCTGGACCAAGGATGTCTCGACCGCAATGAAAATGACGGCGCAGCTGCGGTACGGCATGACCTGGGTGAATACGCACGGAATGCCAGCGGCGGAAATGCCTTGGGCTGCGATGAAAGGGTCTGGCACGGGTTGTGACATGTCGGTTTATGCGCTGGATGCTTATACGTCCGTGCGCCATGTGATGGTGGCACACTGATGCGGTTGGCTGGGAAAAGAGCGCTTGTAACAGGTGGGCGGCAAGGCATTGGTCGCGGAATAGTCGAAGCCTTTTGCCGTGAAGGCGCGACAGTGACGACATGCGGGCGCGGGGCGCGGCCCGATGGGCTGGCTGACGACATCATCTGGTATCCGCTGGATGTCACGGACACGGACGCTGTCGAAGCGTTGGCCGAG
Organism: Ruegeria sp. BHSB064; assembly: GCF_059613205.1. Taxonomy (NCBI): domain Bacteria; kingdom Pseudomonadati; phylum Pseudomonadota; class Alphaproteobacteria; order Rhodobacterales; family Roseobacteraceae; genus Ruegeria; species Ruegeria sp. BHSB064. The sequence goes on along the minus strand of NZ_JBXWSB010000072.1, from coordinate 22,196 downwards.
GCCACAGATGGCACCGATATTCTGGTGAATAATGCCGGTGTGCAGGTCGAAAAGACCGTTCCAAACAGTTCGGACGCAGATTGGGATGCTGTGATTGGCACCAATTGCAAGGGCGTCTTCAATATGTGCCGGGCTTACATACCACGGATGGATGAGGGTTCTGCAATCATCAATATAGGCTCTATTTCTGGGAATACTGCCGATCCATCTATGGCGCTCTACAACGCTTCCAAGGCGTTTGTGCACGGCTTGACCCGTTCCATCGCGGTCGATCACGGGCCAAAGATCCGCTGCAACGCGATTTGCCCCGGATGGATTGAAACGGGAATGCTGGACGCCGGGTTCGATCTGGCCAACGACCCTGACGCCGCGCGAAGGGATGCAATCGCTCGCCATGCCGCGCGCCGCTTTGGCAAGCCCGAAGATATCGCGAGCATGGCGGTCTGGCTGGCTTCGGATGAAGCAAGCTTTGCGACGGGCCAACTTTTCACGGTGGATGGCGGCATGACGGCAGCTTCACCATTGAATCCGGGATTGTTCTGATGGAAATACAACACACGGCCTGCTTGGGCGGAGGCGTCATTGGGGCCAGTTGGGCAGCGCTTTTTCTGGCATCGGGGCGTTCTGTTGCCCTTTTTGATCCTGACCCGGACGTCGAAAAGAAAGTACGCCAGTATGTAGAAAACGCATGGCCGACGCTGGATGCACTGGGTCTGACGGGCAGCGGAAACCCGGACGCCATCACGTTTCATCCCAGCGCGGCTGCCGCAGTGGCTGATGCGGGATTTGTTCAGGAAAATGTGCCTGAGCGTTTGCAGATAAAACATGCAACCTTTGCCGAGATTGAGCCTGCATTGTCCAGGGGCGCAATTGTCGCTAGCTCTGCATCGGGTCTAACACTGGGACAAATGCAACCGGGCTGGTCTGATCCGTCGCATTTTGTGTTGGGACATCCCTTCAACCCACCGCACCTGATCCCGCTGGTTGAGGTGATGGGAAATGAGAAAACCGCCGATGGTGTCGTTGATGCGGCACAGGCGTTTTATGAAAGCGTGGGCAAGACCACGATCCGCGTCAACAAAGAGGTGCCGGGCCACGTTGCGAACCGGCTGCAAGCCGCGTTGTGGCGTGAAGCAATCCATCTTGTGGTCACCGGAGTCGCTTCGGTTGAAGATGTGGACAAAGCCGTTTGGGCCGGACCGGGTGTCAGGTGGGCGGCGATGGGGCCGACCATGTTGTTCAACCTTGGCGCTGGTGAGGGTGGGTTGAAAGCCTTCTGCGACCATTTCACCGACACCTTTAACGGCTGGTGGGATGATCTGGGTCAGGTTTACTTAACCGATGAGGTCGCTCAGCAACTTGCTGATGGTGTGAAGGATGAGGCCGCAGGGAAAACCCAAGCCGAGTTGTCCGGGCAACGGGACGCGTTGATTCTGGCGATGCAGAAATCCATCGCAGATTTGCGTTGAACCTATCCCAGCAACTGCCCCAGCTTCATCGCGACACCCATATTGCCCGAGATCTTGAGCTTGCCCATAGCGACACCCGTCATCGGGTTCAGTTTCCCGGTCAGCAGCTTGGTCAGGTTGTCCTGTGAGATACGGATGGTGCAATCCGTGTCCTGATCCTGCGTCGTGGCCTGATTGTCGGCCAGAACAATCACCCCGTCCTCTCCACAGTCGAATTTCAACGAGCCATCAAAGGTTTTGCCATTCAGGCCCTTTTGAATTCCATCAGCGATGTCTTGAAGCATCCGGGTTCCTTTCGCAGTTTCCGAATGCGTAAAGGGTCAGACGGCGCGCAGGCAAGGCTGACCCAACGGGAGTCTGGCTTTATGACGCACCAAGTATCCGCATTGTCCGATCGCAGGCCTGACCATCGTAAAAGGCGTCGAGAACGGCCTGAAACTCGACCGGAGCATCCGTGACAGAAGAAAACAGCGTCATCGAAGATCGCAGCTTTTTTGCATCAACTCCGCCCAGAATGTCAGCCGCATCTCGCCCTTTGTGCGTCAGCATCAGCGACGCTGCTTCCGTCAGCCGACGGCGCAGTTCGGGGTGGGCCAGATAGCGTGTCGCTTCGTCCAGATCTTCGATGCCGTAAAGCTGCGCCATATGGGATTGGCCCAGCTCGGCCAGTTGCGGAAACACAAACCACATCCAGTGACTGGTTTTCTGCCCCTGTTCCAATTCACGCAGGACATCGGCCCAAACCGTGTCCTGCGCCTCGATGAACATATCGAGTTCGTCGTCGGTATCGTCTTCGTCGATCACTTGGACAAACGCTTGTCGCGTGCGGCAAGCAGTTTCAGACGTAGGGCGTTCAGCTGGATGAAACCGGCCGCGTCTTTCTGATCGTATGCGCCTGCGTCTTCCTCAAACGTCACATGCGCCTCAGAGTACAGCGAGTGATCCGACCAGCGGCCCACGGTCGAGGCCAGGCCTTTGTACAGTTTCACACGCACGGTACCGGTGACGTGCTCTTGCGATTTGTCGATGGCGGCTTGCAGCATCTCACGTTCAGGGCTGTACCAGAAGCCGTTATAGATCAGCTCGGCATATTGCGGCATCAGCTGGTCTTTCAGGTGCATCGCGCCGCGGTCCATGGTGATGGATTCGATCCCGCGATGCGCTTCCAGCAGGATGGTGCCGCCGGGTGTTTCATAGATGCCGCGCGATTTCATGCCCACGAAACGGCCTTCGACCAGGTCCAGACGGCCAATGCCGTGCTTGCCGCCATATTCGTTCAGCTTGGTCAGGATGGTGGCCGGGCTCATCGCCTCGCCATTGATGCTGACCGCGTCGCCTTTTTCAAAGCCGATTTCGATGAACTCGGGCTCGTTCGGCGCATCCTCGGGGTGGACGGTGCGCTGATAGACATAGTCGGGCGCCATATCGGCAGGGTCTTCCAGAACCTTACCCTCTGACGAGGTGTGGAGCAGGTTCGCATCGACCGAGAACGGAGCCTCGCCGCGCTTGTCCTTGGCAATCGGGATCTGGTTTTGTTCGGCAAATTCCAGCAGCTTGGTGCGGCTGGTCAGGTCCCATTCGCGCCAGGGCGCGATCACCTTGATTTCGGGGTTCAGAGCATAAGCCGCCAGTTCGAAACGCACCTGGTCGTTGCCCTTACCGGTCGCGCCATGGGCCACGGCATCGGCACCGGTGGCTTCGGCAATCTCAACCAGACGTTTCGAGATCAGCGGCCGCGCGATCGAGGTGCCCAGCAGGTACAGCCCTTCATACTGCGCATTGGCGCGGAACATAGGGAAGACGAAGTCGCGGACGAATTCTTCGCGAATGTCCTCGATATAGATGTTCTCGGGCTTGATCCCCAGCAGTTCGGCCTTTTGGCGGGCGGGCTCCAGCTCCTCGCCCTGACCAAGGTCGGCGGTGAAGGTCACAACTTCACACCCATACTCGGTCTGCAGCCATTTCAGAATGATCGAGGTATCAAGGCCACCGGAATAGGCCAGAACAACTTTCTTGGGCGCGGACATCTGACTTCCCTTTATGCGTAGAACGATTGGCCCCTAGCGGGTTTTGAACGCGGGGGCAAGCTGTGTGGATTGACGCAGAGCGGGAATTGGGGTGAAACATACGCAATTAAAACAATGTTTGGTTGAAGGGGCAGTATTCGGATGTTGGGATGGCAGATTTTTGTGCATTCGGTGCGGATGGTTTTTGGGAACCTGAAGCAGGTCTTGCAGATCACGGTCGGGCCTGCGGTGATTGGGACTATCGTGATTGTGGGTCTGATTGTGGTACTTGGTATTCCGCTTGAGGCGCTTGACGAAAATGCAGGCGACTTACCTCCGGGTACGACCGCAGGGTCGATCTTTATCTTTGTGTTAGTCGTGCTGGTGGTTTTGTTTGGCACCATGTTCTGGATTGCTGTGTCATGGCACCGCTTCATCCTTTTGGAAGAGTATCCAGCGGGAGTGCTTCCGACATTCCGTTTCGACAGGGTATTAGCCTACTTCGGTCGTTTTCTTTTGCTGGGAATTCTAATTACACTCGCATTTGTCCCCATGAGCTTAGTTGTTGCCGTTCTGGGCGAAAGGGGTGCGCTGCTTTCACTTATTATCCTGATTGCCTATACGGTTTTTCTGGTCATTTGCTTCTACCGCCTCTCCATTATTCTGCCGGCGGCAGCAATTGGGAGCCCGATCTCACTTAAAGATGCTTGGAGCAAAACGACCGGTGTTGGCCCTTCTATTTTGGTTTTGCTGGTCGTTGCATTCCTGTTCCAGGTGCTGGTGCAATTGGTTTTCACCGCTCTGGCGATTATTCCGGTTGTGGGCGTATTGCTTACCGTGTTTTTTGGCACGCTCATCCTTCCGATGATCAATGTCAGCATTTTTACAACCATGTATGGCGTCTTTATTGAAAAACGCGAACTCTCCTGACCCGCGTACACATATGTATTCCTTGCCCTTATCGCGGTGATGCGGCAGTGAAACGGTCATGACTGATTTCATGACCCGCGCCCGCGCTGCCGAACAGGCGATGCGATCTGTGTTTCCGGCAACTCCGTTGCAGCGGAATGCCCATTTGTCCGACCGTTATGGCGCGGACATTTGGCTCAAGCGTGAAGACCTCAGCCCGGTGCGGTCGTACAAGATCCGGGGTGCGTTCAATGCGATGCGCAAGCAGCAGGGCCAGGATCTGTTCGTTTGCGCCAGTGCGGGTAATCACGCGCAGGGCGTGGCCTTCATGTGCAAGCATCTGGGGGTCAAAGGCGTGATCTTCATGCCGGTTACGACGCCACAGCAGAAAATCCAAAAGACTCGCATTTTTGGTGGCGACAACATCGAGATTCACCTGACCGGAGACTATTTCGATGACACGCTGGCCGCTGCCCAAGCCTGGTGCACACAGCAGGGCGGGCATTTCCTGTCACCGTTTGACGACGCGGATGTAATCGAAGGTCAGGCCTCATTGGCGGTCGAGATTGAAGAGCAACTGGGCGGTGTACCAGATCATGTCGTTTTGCCGGTTGGTGGTGGCGGTATGTCCTCGGGCGTGGCGACTTGGTTCGGGGATCGGAGCCATTGTTTGTTTGTCGAGCCCGCTGGGGGCGCATGTCTGCGTGCCGCATTGGCGGCAGGGCATCCCGTTGCGCTGGATCATGTGGACACTTTTGTCGATGGTGCCGCCGTTGGGCGGATCGGAGAAAAACCGTTCGAACTGCTCAAGTCACGGCATCTGTCGGATGTGCTGGTCCTGTCCGAAGACCGTATTTGCGCCACGATGATCGAGATGTTGAATGTCGAAGGCATCGTGCTTGAACCGGCTGGGGCTTTGGCGATTGAAGCAGTGGGCGATGTTCAAAGCTTTGTGCGTGGCAAGACCGTGGTCTGCGTGACGTCCGGCGGTAATTTCGATTTCGAACGTTTGCCCGAGGTCAAAGAACGCGCGCAGCGTTATTCCGGGGTTAAGAAGTACTTCATTCTGCGCCTGCCGCAGCGCCCGGGTGCCTTGAAGGAATTCCTTGGAATCCTTGGCCCCGAAGACGACATCGCCCGCTTTGAGTATATGAAGAAATCAGCGCGCAATTTTGGCTCGGTCCTGATCGGGATTGAAACCCGCAAGCCCGAGAACTTCATGCGCCTGTTTGCGCATCTGGACGAGGCCGGGTTCACCTATACCGACATCACCGAAGACGAGACGCTGGCGCAGTTTGTAATCTAGCTCAGGTTCTTATGCAGGTCCGCTTCGAATTTGAGTTTCGAGCTGTCAAACACGGCCAGTAAGGCTGGCAGATCAACCTCCGCCCCCTGACCTGTGGCGGCCCGCCTTTCACCATCCTGACAGAGTTTCGAGAACTGATCGAAGCCCAGGCTGAGCGCGCTTCCCTTCAGAAAATGCAGGTTTTGTTCCAATTCGATCCGGTCGGTGTCGTGATGCAGGCGCGTGATGACCTCGTGCACTTCTTCCAGAAAAATCTCGACCACCTCGTCAAATTCATCCGGGCCAACTTCGTCCCGCAACTGCCTGACTCTGTCCCAGTGGATCATGATGAAATACCTGCCCTCAAAGCCTTGAGATTCTGGATACCCTGCGGCTGGTAAAAACCCGGTTAAGATCAGTCTTTGTAGATGTCGCGGGTCTTCACCGGATGTTAAACCCACGAAGACTAGGGTCGCCCTGACCGGTCAATCTCATGAGAGCAGAGGGTAAATGGTACCAGGGGCGAGTCTTGAGGACACCAGATCAGATCTGGACTTCGGCGCGATCCGCAGGGTGCTGATTGTGGATGACAGCCGTTTGCAGCGGCGCATTCTGGTGGCTTCACTCAGGAAATGGGGCTTTGACGTAATCGAGGCTGATACCGGCGAGGCCGCGTTGGAACTGTGTCGGACGGACCCGCCTGATCTTGTGCTGAGTGACTGGATCATGCCGGGGATGAGCGGTCTGGAGTTCTGTTGCGCCTTTCGCGCGCTGGAAACGGATCAATACAGCTATTTCATCCTGCTGACGTCCAAAAGCGAAAAGCAAGAGGTGGCACGCGGTCTGGATGCCGGGGCGGATGATTTTCTGATCAAACCTCTGGAAGCCGACGAACTGCGGGCACGCATTTCCGCCGGGGCGCGTATTCTGGACATGCAGCGCGAGCTTTCGCAGAAAAACCGCCTGATCGAATCCGCGTTGGAAGAGCTGAAGCTGGCGCATGACGCGATCGACAAAGATCTGATGCAGGCGCGTAAAATTCAGGAATCGCTGGTGCCCGAGCTATCGCGGGATTTTGGCAACTCGCGCGTCAGTTTGCTGCTGAAACCGTGCGGCCATATTGGCGGTGATCTTGTTGGAATGTTCTCGCCCGGTGTGAATCGATTGGGGTTCTACAGCATTGATGTGTCCGGCCACGGCATCACGTCGGCGATGATGACGGCCCGATTGGGTGGCTATCTGTCCAGCAAGCACTTTGACCAGAATGTTGCGATGGAACAGCGGTTCAACAAGTTTTACGCGCTCTTGCCGCCCGAGGATGTCGCCAAAACGCTCAACTCCCGCCTGATGGCAGATACGGGGATCGAGGAATACTTCACGATGGTCTACGCCATTGTCGATCTGCGCAACGGGCTTATGAAGATGGTTCAGGCCGGGCACCCGCACCCTCTTTTGTTGCGTAAGGATGGCAGCAGTGAATTTCTGGGCGACGGCGGTTTGCCTATAGGCTTGATCGAGGATGCGGGCTTTCATCAGATTGAAACAAAGCTGCAACCGGGGGACAAGTTGTTGCTTTATTCCGACGGTTTTACCGAATGCCCTCTGGCTGACGGTGGCCTGTTGGATGAAGGCGGTTTGCAGGAAATGGCGCAAAACTGTGTTTCAGAGAATGGCGGGTCCGAGTTTCTGGATGACATGTTTTGGCGACTGACCCAGGTCATGTCGCCCAAAGAAGGAATCGGCGATGACGTTTCGGCCGTTTTCTTCGAATATAACGGCCCTTAAAGCGACCAAAGATGCAACTTGGCAAAATGCCGATCACCGTCATTGCCAAGCTTTTCAATCGCATCTGACGCATCTATCCATCGTGCTTCGTGAAACGCCTCGGCTGGAGGTCCGATGCGGCGGACGGGACGCGCGCGATAGATCATGCAGACTTTTTCCGCCCACAGATCGTATTCAGGCATATAGGTAAAGCGGCGAAAGGTACCGACACGGCGCGGGTTGGCAACCAGCCAGCCCGTTTCTTCGTAAACCTCGCGATGCAGAGCCGTGATTGGCGATTCGCCCGTATCAATTCCTCCGCCCGGCAGTTGCAGCTCTGGGTTGAGGCCGTCGTCATACCAAGTCACCAGTAATGCGTTTCCGCGCGGCAAAAGGGCATAAACTCCGGGCCGTTGCTTGTATTTCTGCCCTGCCACAAGGGTTTCGCCAAACCGTCTGATCATGTATGGCCCCTTACAACCCAATCTGTACGACCTATATGGTGCCGGTATGCCAACCCGTGGCGTGTAAGGAAACCCCATGTCTCTTGGAACAAAAATCGCGTGGGACGACACCGTCCTGCCCTTTCAACTTGATGCATCCGACATGCGTGGCCGCGTGGCCCGTCTGGATGGCGTGCTGGATGGCATCCTGAAGCAGCACGATTATCCGCAGCAGGTCGAAGCGCTGGTGGCTGAAATGGCCTTGCTGACCGCGTTGATCGGCCAGACCGTTGCGCTGCGCTGGAAGCTGTCGTTGCAGGTGCAGTCGAAAGGGGCGGTGCGCATGATCGCGACCGACTATTACGCGCCGCAGGAAGAAGGGCAACCCGCCCAAATTCGCGCCTATGCCAGTTTTGACCGCGACCGGCTGACCGACGCCGCACCTTTTGATCAGGTGGGCGAGGGGTATTTCGCCATCATGATCGACCAAGGCGAAGGCACGCAGCCGTATCAGGGCATCACGCCTCTGGCGGGCGGATCGCTGAGCGCATGTGCCGAGGCGTATTTCGCGCAGTCCGAACAGTTGCCCACGCGGTTCTCGCTGAGCTTTGGCAAATCGACCGAACCCGGCGTGGGCGAGCATTGGCGCGCCGGCGGCATCATGTTGCAGCACATGCCCAAGGCGTCTCCCTTTGCCGCTTCGGGTGAAGGTACGGGCGAGATTCTGACCGCAAGCGATCTGGTGGATGGCGAAGAGGGTGAGAACTGGGGCCGCGTCAATATTTTGCTGGATACTGTCGAGGATCTGGAAATGATTGGTCCTTCGGTTGCGCCGACCGACCTGTTGGTTCGCCTGTTCCATGAGGAACAGCCGCGTGTCTATGACGCGCAATCGGTACAATTCGGTTGCACCTGTTCCGAGGACCGGGTGCGTCAGAGCCTGTCGATCTATTCGGCGAAGGACATCGAAAAGATGACAACGCCCGAAGGTCTGGTTACGGCCGATTGTCAGTTCTGTGGTGCGCATTACGTGCTGGATCCGGCAACCGTGGGCTTTGAAGCAGAAGACAGCGAAGGTGCATGATCCGGTTGAACAGATCCGGGCGGCCTTGCGCCGCCCTGGTCACGGGTCCAGCGACTTTGACCTGAACCCCGACACTGTTCTGCCATCCGGGCGGCGGCTGCGTCCTGCCGGTGTTCTGGTGGCGATCTCTCTGGCTTATGAAACGCCTCGGGTGATTCTGACCAAACGGTCCTCAGCCCTGAAGCATCACCCCGGTCAGATCGCATTTCCGGGCGGTAAGCAGGATGAAAGTGACGCCGACGTGACCGCAGCCGCGCTGCGCGAGGCACAGGAAGAGGTTGGGCTGCCCGTGGACCAGCCCGAGGTTCTGGGGTTTCTGCCGGTGCATGAAACGGTCACGTCATTCAACGTCACTCCTGTGGTCGCAATCGTGCGTGACACCTTCGAACCTGTGCCCGAACCCGGCGAGGTGGATGAGGTGTTCTCGACCCCTCTTGCCCATCTTCTTGATCCCGAGAATTATCTGATTGAGTCGCGCCGCTGGCGCGGTCAGAAACGCAGATACTACGCAGTTCCGTACGGCCCCTATTACATCTGGGGCGCGACGGCCCGCATATTGCGCGGGCTTGCAGCACGGGTGAATGAATGATGCAGATTAACGAGCCTTGGGTCAGTGAACCAGCGACCCAACAGGTATGCGCCGCCTTGACCACATCCGGCGCTCAGGCGCTTTTTGTGGGTGGCTGTGTGCGCAACGCCCTTCTGGGCGCCCCTGTCTCGGACATCGATATTGCCACCGACGCGCGACCTCAGCAGGTGGTTGAGATGGCGCAGGCTGCGGGGCTGAAAGCAATTCCAACCGGCATAGACCACGGTACGATCACGGTCGTCAGTGGCGGCATCCCGCATGAGATCACCACCTTCCGTCGTGATGTGGAAACCGACGGGCGGCGCGCTGTTGTTGCGTTTTCCAATAATGTCGAGGAGGATGCGGCCCGCCGCGATTTCACAATGAACGCGATCTATGCGCTGCCCGATGGCACAGTGTTAGACCCGCTTGGCGGTCTACCTGACCTAAAGGCACGTCGGGTTCGGTTCATTGGAACGGCAGAGAATCGTATCCGCGAAGACTATCTGCGCTCGCTTCGCTATTTCCGGTTTCATGCCTGGTATGGTGATCCGGAGGCTGGCTTTGATCCCGACGCTCTGGCCGCCATTGGCTCCAATCTTGACGGGTTGAAATCGCTGTCGCGTGAACGGGTCGGGGCGGAATTGCTGAAACTACTGGCCGCGCAAGATCCAGCGCCTGCCATTGCAACAATGCGCAGCACGGGTGTCTTGGCGCAGCTATTGCCGGGCGCAAACGATCGATCCCTCGCGCCCCTTGTTGCGCTCGAACTGGCGGCGGGTGCTGATCCCGATCCGGTGCGACGTCTGGCAGCCATTGCCACGCCCGAAGACGCTGCGACATTGCGACTGAGCCGTTCGCAGTTGCAACGTCTGACCCGGATGCGGGAGGAAGCACAAGCCACCACCAGCGTGGCCGAATTGGGCTATCGCTATGGCGACGAAGGCGGCTTGCATGAGACCCTTCTGCGTTGCGCCTTCTTGGAGCAACCTTGGTCGGAAGACTTGAGGCGCGATTTACACGCCGGGGCGGCGGCCCGTTTCCCGATCCAAGCCAAGGATCTGATCCCCACCTTCACAGGACCAGCGCTGGGCCAGAAACTGGCCGAGCTTGAGAGCCGCTGGATCGCGTCCGGCTTTGCGTTGTCGCGCGAGGAGTTGCTGGCAAGCTAGCGCTAAGTCTCAAAAAGGGATGACAAACCAGAAAGTTTGTGCTTACGTGCGGCTGTCACATGGATGGAGGACTGCGAATGTATTACGGGATCTGGTTCGGCTAAAGCCGGGACACTTGCCCCGTAAAGGGTGGTGTTCAGGCGCCATTCTTCTTCGCATGTCTACATTTCTGCTCAATCGGAGCACTCTCCATGTTTCGCTATTTCGAAAACCTCATTGACCCTTTTGTCGCTTATAAAGAGTCCAACGCGCCACCGACAAAGCTGTGGCCGTTCATGCTGGACTATTCGCGGCCGTTTTTCCGCGTGTTTGTCTGGGCCACGCTGCTGTCCGTTGTTGTGGCGGGGGTTGAGGTCGGTCTGATCTATTACATGGGGCGCGTCGTCGATTTGCTTGTCGGCTCTCCCGCCGAAGTCTGGCAGAACCACGGGACCGAACTGCTGCTGATGGCGGCGTTCATTCTTCTGTTGCGGCCCATTCTGCACATTCTGGATGTGCTGGTGATCAACAATGCGATCCTGCCTCAATACGGCACGCTGTTCCGCTGGCGGGCGCATAAACACGTTTTGCGTCAGTCGGTCAGCTGGTTTGAAAACGATTTTGCCGGTCGGATTGCCAACCGGATCATGCAGACACCACCCGCCGCAGGTGAGGTGGTCTTTCAGGTCTTTGACGCGATTTCCTTCTCGCTGGCATACCTGATTGGGGCTGCTGTCTTGCTGATGGCCGCCGATCCGCGGCTTCTTTTGCCATTGGTGATCTGGTTCGCGCTATATGCGGTGTTGGTCCGTTGGGCGATCCTGCGTGTTGGCCCAGCATCCAAAGCGGCATCTGATGCACGTTCGACTGTGACGGGGCGTGTGGTCGACAGCTACACAAACATCCATTCGGTCAAAATGTTCGCGCATGCGGATCAAGAGATGACCTATGCCCGCGAGGCTATCGAAGAAACTCGCCGGACCGTGCAGGTTGAGATGCGGATTTTCACCATCATGGACGCGTTTCTGGTCACTCTGAACGGTTTCCTGATCGTTGGAGTGGTCGGTTGGGCGATTGTGCTTTGGATGCAGGGTCAAGCCTCGGTTGGCGTGGTCGCGGCTGCAACCGCGTTGACCCTGCGCCTGAACGCCATGACCGGATGGATCATGTGGGCGCTGACCAGCTTGTTCCGCCAGCTTGGCGTTGTGGCCGAGGGGCTGGAGACGATTGCGCAGCCAATCCAATTGCTGGATGCGCCGGACGCCAAGCCGCTGAAGCTGAGCAAAGGCGAGATCGAAATCAGCGACCTGTCGCACCATTATGGCCGTGAAGCCGGTGGTCTGGACCATATCAACCTGACCATTCAACCCGGCGAGAAGATCGGCCTGATTGGGCGGTCTGGTGCTGGTAAATCGACCCTCGTCAAGCTGCTTTTGCGGTTTTATGACGTCGAGCGTGGTGCGATCCTGATTGATGGCCAGAACATTGCGGATGTCACTCAAGACAGTCTGCGTGGATTTATCGGTATGGTCCAGCAAGATAGCGCACTGCTGCACCGGTCGGTGCGGGACAACATCCTTTATGGTCGCCCAGAGGCGACCGAGGAACAGATGATTGCCGCCGCCAAACAGGCCGAAGCCCATGACTTCATCCTCGACCTACAAGACCCGCAGGGACGCACCGGCTACGATGCGCATGTTGGTGAGCGGGGCGTGAAGCTGTCTGGTGGTCAGCGGCAGCGGGTGACGCTGGCGCGTGTGATCCTGAAAGATGCGCCGATATTGTTGTTGGACGAGGCAACATCCGCCCTAGATTCCGAGGTTGAAGCGTCAATTCAGGAAACCCTTTACGGCATGATGCAAGGTAAAACCGTGATCGCCATTGCGCACCGGCTTAGCACTATCGCGCAGATGGACCGTATTCTGGTCATGGATGGTGGCCGTATCGTCGAAGAAGGTGCGCATTCGGACCTTCTGGCGCAAGGCGGTCTTTACGCGCAGTTCTGGGCGCGGCAATCTGGCGGCTTCATGAATCCGGAGGCTGCGGAATGAGGGTTGCCGACCTCATCAACCCGTTCAAAACCACTGAAACGCCCCCACCACAGACGTTGGGGGCGTTCATTCGCTGGAGCTTGTCCGGGGCCTGGCCGATGTTGTTTGTTGCGGCGTTCTTCTCGGCCACAGCTGGCGCGATGGAAGCCGGCACGGCCTGGATTTTGGGCCGCGTGATCGACGTAGCGACATCCAGTGGGCCGGAAAATTTTCTGACTGCACAGAACCTATGGATGATCTTTGGTGCGGTGGCTTTTTTTATGCTGCTGCGCCCGATCCTGTTTGGCTTGTCGTCGGTTTCCAACAATTACATCGTCATGCCCAATATCACCCCTTTGGTGTTGGCAAAGTTGAACCGTTGGACCTTGGGTCAGTCAGTGACGTATTTCGACGACGATTTCGCTGGGCGCATCGCGCAGAAGCAGATGCAAACGTCAAACGCCATGGCTTCGGTCGTGTCGGAAACGATCAGTGCGATTGTGTTTGCTTTGGCGTCTTTGGCGGGTTCCTTGCTTTTGTTAGGGTCTATTCATCCGCTTGCGATGCTGCCCTTTGCCGCTTGGTTAGTTGTCTATTTTATGCTGGTCCGCTGGTATCTGCCGCGTGTCCGAAAACGTTCGGCCGCACGGGCCGGGGCGCGGGCTATGGTGTCGGGGCAGGTGGTCGATACGATCACCAATATCAAGACCGTAAAGCTGTTTGCGCATTCGGCTTTCGAAGATCAGGCTGCGCGCGACTCGATGGTGGAACTGCGCGAACGGTCGCTGGATTTTGGAAAACTGTCCGCCAGTTTCCGGTTCATCCTGATGACGCTGGCCGGGGTACTGCCCGTGCTGCTGTTGGGCGCAACGCTTTGGTTATGGCAACTCGGTATGGCCACTGCAGGGGATATTGTTGCGGCCGGGGCGGTCTCAATCCGCATCGCGCAAATGACGGGTTGGGTCAGTTTCACGCTGATGGGTCTGTACGCAAATGTGGGCGAAATCGAAAATGGGATGAAAACGCTGGCCAAGTGGGACCGGGTCGAGGACGCGGGGGGCGCGAAAGACCTGGCCGTGAACAATGGATCTATTTCGTTCGAGCATGTCAGTTTTGCTTATGGTCGGGATGTTGGTGGCGTCATCAATCTGTCCCTGACCATAAAACCCGGTGAAAAGCTGGGTATTGTTGGCGCTTCAGGGGCGGGGAAATCGACGCTCGTGTCCTTGCTGCTTCGACTCTATGACAGGGAAAATGGCGCTATTCGTATTGATGGGCAAGACGTGTCGCAGGTGACGCAAGACAGCCTGCGCCGCCAGATCGGTATGGTTACGCAGGAAACGGCGATGTTCAACCGTTCGGCGCGCGAAAACATCCTGTACGGCCGCCCGGACTCATCTGAAAATGAAATGATTGCCGCGGCTAAGAAGGCCGAGGCGCATGACTTCATCCTGAGCCTTGAAGACGCCAATGGCCGCAAAGGCTATGACGCTCATCTGGGCGAAAGAGGCGTTAAGCTCAGTGGCGGTCAGAGGCAACGGATTGCACTGGCCCGCGCGATTTTGAAGGACGCGCCGATTTTGGTTCTGGACGAAGCGACCTCGGCGCTGGATTCCGAGGTCGAAGCGTCGATTCAGACCGCGCTGCATCGGGTGATGGAAGGTAAGACCGTTCTCGCCATTGCGCACCGCTTGTCCACCCTCAGCGAGATGGACCGGATTGTTGTTCTGGACCATGGGCGGATCGTTGAATCCGGCACGCATGATGCGCTGCTGGATCAGGGCGGCCTGTATGCGCGGTTCTGGCATCGGCAATCCGGCGGCTTCATTCAAGCGGAAGCTGCGGAATAAGGACTTTCGCGGTTTTCTTAACCACAGCGTATCGGGATGCGCGTTCGACCGGAGGGAGAGGCAGCGTATTGCGATCCAATGCAAACGCAAAGTGCCCTAAGGGGTTTTGTTGGCGACAAAGCCCGGCTATCAGGCCCCTCATGACGCAACAATTCACAATCACACGGCTCGGCCATCAGGGCGACGGTATTGCCGATGGCCCCATCTATGCCCCGCGCACGTTGCCCGGTGAGGTTGTCAGCGGTAAGCTGGCAGGTCAGGTGCTGACCGATATCCGCGTGGAAACGCCATCCGCAGATCGGGTCAAGGCACCATGCCGCCATTACAAAGCCTGCGGCGGGTGCCAGTTGCAGCATGCGTCTGACGCTTTTGTAGCCGATTGGAAGCTTGAAATTGTGCGCAACGCCTTGGCCGCACAAGGTCTGGATGCACCGATGCGCCCGATCCACACGTCGCCAGAACAGTCGCGCCGACGTGCGACGATTGCCGTAAGGCGAACAAAGAAAGGCACCTTGGCCGGGTTTCACGGTCGCGCGTCGGACACGATCACGGAAATCTCTGACTGCCAGTTGCTGGACCCGGCGCTGATCTCGGCTATTCCGGTGGCCGAGGCGCTGGCCGTTCTGGGTGTAAGCCGTAAGGGTGTTCTGGCGGTGACACTTACATTGTCCGAAGGCGGGCTGGATGTGGCCGTCAAAGGCGGCAAACCATTGGACGGGCCTCTGGAACTGGCACTGGCTCAAGCGACCGAGAAACACGGCCTGGCGCGGCTGAGTTGGGACGATGAAGTAATTGCCATGCGACATGCGCCGCTTCAACGTTTTGGAACGGCTGAAGTCACACCCCCGCCCGGTGCATTCCTGCAGGCGACGAAGGACGGAGAACAAGCTCTGTTACAGGCTGTTTTGGAGGCCACACAAGGCACCCAGCGCGTTGTCGATCTGTTTGCAGGCAGCGGTACATTTTCGCTTCCCCTGGCTGAAACTGCTGAAGTTCATGCTGTGGAAGGCGAGGCCGCGATGGTTCAGGCATTGGATCAGGGTTGGCGCAGGGCGCATGGTTTGAAGCGCGTAACGACTGAGGCCCGCGACCTGTTCCGTCGTCCGTTAATGCCAGACGAGTTGAAGACATTTGACGCGATCGTCTTGGATCCACCCCGTGCCGGAGCCGAGGCGCAGGTAGAAGAGCTGGCCCAAGCCAAGCGCCCGGTGATTGCTTACGTTTCGTGCAACCCGGTCAGCTTTGCACGGGATGCAAAAATCCTTGTTAACGCAGGCTACACCCTTGAATGGGTACAGGTCGTTGACCAATTTCGATGGTCGTCACATACGGAACTTGCTGCGCGGTTTGTCCTGAACGCCGCATCTTGACCAGACAGGAGATCGCGACACATGGGTGTCAAACAGCGCTTGCTGACCATCATTGAAGCTCCGGCTTTCGGGCGTTTCATCACGGCTGTCATCATTTTCAATGCGATTCTTTTGGGGATGGAGACGTCGTCCACCCTGATGGAGGCGGCAGGGCCGCTGATTGTGACGCTGGACAAGCTGTGCCTTGCGATCTTCGTGGCCGAGATCACGATGAAGCTGCTTGCGACCGGGCGCAGGTTCTTCACAAGTGGCTGGAATATATTTGATTTTCTAATCGTGGGCATCGCACTTGTCCCCAGCGCCGGAAGTCTTTCCGTGTTGCGAGCGCTGCGAATACTGCGGGTGTTGCGGGTAATTTCTGTCGCGCCGCGTCTGCGTCGCGTGGTCGAAGGGTTCATTTCTGCCCTGCCCGGGATGGCCAGCGTTTTCCTGCTAATGGCAATCCTGTTCTATATTGGCGCTGTGATCTCGACCAAGCTGTTCTCGAACTCTTTCCCAGTATGGTTCGGTGATCTGGGTCTGTCGGCGTATACATTGTTCCAGATTATGACGTTGGAAAGCTGGTCCATGGGCATCGTCCGCCCCGTGATGGAGGTCTACCCCTACGCGTGGCTGTTTTTTGTGCCATTTATCATGGTTACGACTTTCGCTGTGGTGAACCTGCTGGTGGGTCTGATCGTGAACTCGATGCAGGATGCCCATCACGCAGAAGACGAAGTTAAAACCGACGCCTATCGTGATGAGGTGCTGGAACGGCTGGAAAATATCGAGCGTCGCCTGACCGAGCAGATGAACAGCAAAAAGTGATTTCCGTTTCTTAAGGTTTTTGGCATATTAATCCCCAAAAAACAGAGCAGGCAGTGAAACATGGATCGTCGAGCATTCGGATTGGGGGCGATGGCAACGCTGAGCCTTTCGGCTTGTGCCTCAGCCGGCCCAAGATTTTTGACTTATGATGGGCCCGAAGTGACCTCTTTGGTGGTCAACAAGGGTGCGCGCAAACTCTATCTGCTGCATCATGAGCAGGTATTGCGTGAATATGAAGTTGATTTGGGCTTTGCGCCACGCGGAACAAAAACCAAGAAAGGTGACGGTCGAACGCCCGAGGGCACCTATCTGATCGACCGCCGGAATCCCCGCAGCCGTTATCATCTGTCGCTGGGCATCTCGTACCCCAACTCTCAGGATGTCGCGCAGGCCAAGGCAGCGGGCGTTGATCCGGGGGGCGATATTTTCATTCACGGCCAACCCAATCTTCGGTCTGAGTTTAGACGCGCGCGCAAAACACCGGATTGGACGGCGGGATGCATCGCGGTCAAGAATGACGAGATGGAAGAGATCTATGCCATGGTGAACAAAGGTACGCTTATCACCTTGCGCCCTTAGCGCTGGTTGGCATCCAGGCACCAAACCCAAACACTTCATAGTCGCGCTGGTAGACCTCAGCTGCCAGCGCCTCAAGCTCTGCGTTGCAGATCTGGTTCAAAGTAAACGGCACATCGGGTGTACATGGGCCCGGCACGGTCGGGTTCGAATGCCCAATCTCTCGTGCCAGTGCGGGAAGTGCTGTTGCCAACTCGTCCTCTCTCAGGATCAGGTCTGGTAAGAGGAAACCGGCAATCCCGTCCAAAACCCGGGATTGGCTGCACCACGTCCCATCAACGCGGATTGGCGTCTGGCCGTTCAGGTTCAGGCGCAAGAAGCCCAGAAAAGCCGCAAATGCATCGCGGTGCTGCTCGACCGAGTAATTCGTGTCACGCACCTGTCCGGGGATCGGCATCTTGAGCCGGTTGCGAAGATAGTTTCGCACCATTTTGTAACTGCCCGGCCCTGTGCTTAGGATGTGTTGGCAAAAAGCCGTATGCGCCCGTGCCAGCGGGTGTCGCAGGACGGTGAACTTTCGATGACCGGGATGATCCCTCAACCATGTTCGGATTTGTTTTCGGTTTCGACCGGTGATCAAATCGTCAGCCGAGCTGCCATCCAAGTCAGCCAACCATTGGCCGACAACAGGCTCTAATCCGCCGCGAATGGGCAAATACATCAGGGCCGACTTTGGTGCTGCGATGTATTGAGGCACGGCGGCCCCGCGTTGCGGCTCAAAACCAGTGGTTTCATGCAATCCAAAGCGATCGACATCCTGCAACGCTTGGGTCATTTCTTCGGGGTTGGTGACCTTTGAAACCGCCGGCGCCGGGTTTTGCGGTTTCAGCGTATCATCCAGCCGGGTCAAACGCGCTTTGACCCCCAGCCATGTCGCCAGACCATTCAGAACGTCCAATTCTGTCAGGTCGTCATAGGTGATGAAAAACGCGTTCTGGCCCGTCTTCTGCAAATGCCGTCGCAGCATGCGCTGGTGGTTTTGGACTTGATCCAGATAGTCCGCGAACTCTTGCGTATCAAAAGTAATCTCGGCCTCGACGCGGCGTTTGACGTTTTTTAGCAGCCATTGCTGGGTGGTCCGCGCGATTTTTAGCGAAAGGTAACTGTCCAGCGGGTTGCGTGTCAGAACAATCTTGGCGCAGCGAGGGTCATTCAGGACCGGTTTCAGGATGCGGGGGTCATGTTCTTGGAAATATCGGAACCCGTTGATGTCACCGGGGGCCGTGCGAATGGCCTTGAGCAACTTTGCCGGATCCGCGTCCCGGTCTTCCAGCGACAGGCCCAGCAGAGTTTCAGATTTCAGATTACCGGCAAAATGTGGGTTAAAAGCCTCACCATGGCAGGTCACGCCGTCCAGCGCGTTCAGGTTTGCCTCCAGCAAATTCGATCCTGTGCGCATGGCCGCCAGTACGACGAAGTAATCATAGTTGGCTGCCATCGATCGTCACTGCACCAGATAGGGTTTGCGGAAAGGTTTTGTTTGCCGACCAAACACGTCGTCTGACGGGAAATCTCCCATCAGATAGGGATGCATGCCCTGATTCTTGAGGTTTTGCAGGAACTTACCGAACCCCGACAAGTCAACCATGGTGGGCACTTCTGTCAGGTGGCTGGACTGGTTTGAACCGATCTCGTCCAGGATCGTTTGCAACGGGTCCATCGGCGATTCAATGAAGTCGGCCAAGGTCCAGCTCCGCATACGGGCTTTGGTCCAGACCGAGGTCATCACCTCTAGCTGTTTGGTTTCAATCTGCTGCAATCGCGCGGCTTCGCATCGGATTTCCGAAAAGTTCAGGTTTGATCGGAACAGCGGAATTGCCCATGCACCGGTGATAACCGAAATCTGGGCGTTCTTGTCACGCGCGAGAAACCAATTGATTTCCTGTGTGTCCCGGGGGCTGAACTGAAAACATTGCCGTTCCCCTCGTGTGTTCCAGATCAAATTGGACAGGAAAGCTGTGGGGTTATAGTCGCGCAACGATGCGCAATCACTGAGGGCTCCGTTGGTTATGGTTTCGCCTTGCGCAAATTCGGCCCGGTCGGGTCCAAACAGATGACCATGGACCTTTGTGCCTGTAGCCGTTGCCAACCAGGTTTCGAAATCCTCAAACAATTCAGAAAAGCCCTGAAACACTGAATAGGGCGAAGATGTCAGGCCGTTTTCGCTGCCGTGTCGTGGAAACCGGCTTTGCATATACAGACCGTCGCGCCCACGTGTCCGTCTTTCAACGGCTTTCGAGAAGATGCGATCAATCTTGCCAGGGTTGGGTTCCGCCGGTTTCATCGCGCTGGTCTGGTCCGTAAGAAACGCCTGATACAACCGCTCTGCCTGAGGCCAGATTTTGCGAGCAACAAAGCAGTCCGAACGTCGCAGCAATTGCAGGTGATCGTCGTAGAAAATATGCGGGCGGCCCTGATAGTCGAACTTGGACAGGGTTAAGGACCGGCTTTCGATATGTGTGGAATACTGCCGGGCCAGGGTTTGGAAATAGCTTTCATCCGGGATCCAAACATGGCGGAAATACAGGTCATACTGCTTGCGCTTGGGGTCCTGAAGAATAGCCGACAGCGTTTGGCGGGTAAGGCACCACCATTGGCTGCCCATATGTGGCACCAACCCATCGGGAATGCGCCTGCGATACCCCACTGCACGTTGCAGCCTGACGTATGCGTCAAAAAGCTTGCGTTGTTTGCGCCATGAAAACGGGAACCTCAGGGTAAATCGCTCATGGTCTAACCCTCCGATAGTCCAGCTGACATCGGATGTTGTCGCGCTCTCGATAAAATCAACGCGGGGTCGGTCGGCCAGGTAATCGATCAGTTCCTGAACAGGCCGCAGCGGCAGGCAGGCTCCTGATGACAGAAACACATGCCGTACGTCTGGGAATTGGTCCAGCATCACCTCGGATGCGCTTTGCGAGGCGGCGACGATACCCCATCCCCCCCAATCGCACTTGTGGCGTTCAGAAAACACAATCCTGGGATCGTTCGAGCAGGACGCTTTAAAGCGCGTATAGACACCTTCGGGTACTTTGCGGTCCACATGGATCACCACCGGGCATCCTGCGGCCGTCCAGTGTCGCGCCACCTGTTCGGCCCGGTCCAGCGATGTATGGACCAGCATGACGATGCCCAGACCGCTCATGCCCAGTTCCCCTTGGACATCAGGCCCAGAATCTCAAGTTGTCTCCAGTTAATGTAAGCCTCGGACCATTCGCACCAGAAGACGGGTTTTTCCTCTAGCTGTGCGGCGTAGGCTTTGTATTCTCCCGATCCGCGATAATGCTGACCGCGCTCCAGTTCCTCGCGCGCTTTGTCGCCAAGGGTGTTGATCAACTTGGCATGAAGCAGGGACCCGCTGGCTTTTTCTCCGCCCCATTCGTCGTAAACCTGATTCAGGCCACGGGGCAAAAGTGAATGTGTCGAGCTGACATAAACATACCGCCGATCCCATTTGACCAAGGGAATCTTGTTCAATGCCGGAGCCTTGGATGGGTTTTCGCGGAAAAACACGCGCGCTCGGGGGCCGCCTTGAATCCAAAGGTTTTTGTAATCCGGATTCTTGGTGATCATATAGTTTCCGGGGTCGAACCAGCGCGCGATTTCGAACGGATCCTGACCTTCTCGGTAGGGTTCGGCATCGACCGGACCTTCGGGGTACATGTCGATCAGCATGGTTCCAAAACTGCGCACGGCGCTGCCATCCAGCCAGTCCGTCAAGGCGCGGATCGGGCGGGTATCGCAAAAGGGGTAGATGAAGAACTCATCCGGATCGACGGTCAGAACCCAATGGCCATGGGCGTATTTGCGCAGGATATAGTTCGACCAGTCCAGGCCGTACCCCGCGCGTTTATAACTGGTTGTGGTGCGCCAAACTGACACGTCGGCCTGCTCATTTAAGTACTCAAAGCTTCCGTCATCGCTGTTATTGTCGATGAACAGGAAGTGGTTGATGCCAAGCTTGCGGTAATATTCCAGAAAAAAGGGCAGACGGATTTTTTCGTTGCGGATAACACTCATCAACAGGATGTCGTCGCGGCGGATTGCGGATGTGTTGACGCTGGCAGGCTTGAGTTCACGACGCCGCCTGAGGCAGCGCAAAATACGGCGCTTGCGCCGCAATCTCATTTTGTAAGACTCAAACAGGCTCACGTGACTGCCCAACCTTTTTTATAACGCGAGCTTTCCCCGACCTCGTCTTTGCTGTTGGCATGACAAGGCATTACCGGTTTATGCCACTTTTGCATCTTCTGAGGCAACAATTTAGACCCCAGTAAAGGTAAACGTGTCGTTGACCGATGCGTTTTCATTGCCGGACCCAGCCTTGGTCTGACATCAGCCCCAATTCTTGCAACTGTGCCCAGCCAGTGTATTGCACCGATTGTGGTGTCCACATGTCCGGTTGATTAAGGATGCCGTCATAATACGCGCCGAATTGGTTCGGATCATGAAAGTGCTGGCGTCGTTGCTTTTCGGATCGTGACTTTTCAACAACCTCGGGCAGGAACTTTGTGTGCAGCAACACGCCTGAGGGCGTTGAACCACCCGGCCCATCGTAAGCGGTGTTCAGGTGGCGCGGCAGGGCGGAATGGCTTGAGTTCACATAGGCATAGCGTCGCGACCAGCGTATAAGCGGGATCTTGTTCAGCGTGGGGGAACGTTGCCGCGTTCGAGCGAAGAACATCCGCTCTCTTGCGCCGCCTTGAACCCACAGGTTGCCCATCGGGCTTTGCCGCTCTGCGCGATATGGACCTGAATCGAACCAACACAGCAGGTCGGTTGGGTCGGTGATTGGATCATAGGCGTCACGGCCCAACGGACCTTTGGGATAGAGGTCCAGCATCAACGCGCCAAAACCCACCCTGCCTTGTTGGTCCAACCAGG
>NZ_JBXWSB010000071.1:0-24246 GCF_059613205.1 Ruegeria sp. BHSB064 | reverse complement strand
CCAGCGTGGAACCTATGGTCGGACCAGCGATGACATTGGTCAGATCCAACACTTTGAGCCCCTCAAGCCAACCGCTTTCCTCCACACCCGCCACCCCGTCGCGCAGTGGCTCGGCCAGGATAGCGGATATGGGCGCATTGTCCGGGTCTGGTCCCGGCTTTTTGTCAAGCGCACCGGCGTCATCGGCAAGCCAAGCCACATTGCCCATCTGTTTCATGTCGCCGTGACGCGGGTCTTGCACCTGAACCACCAGCCCCGAAGCCAAAGCGTGCGGATCAGCCAGCCATTCCCTGGTGAACCGCTGCGCCGTAGCAGGTGCTTTGGCGGCACCGAACAAAGCTTCCCATTCATGAGCAGGTTTGGTCAGAAACGCCTGTTTCATTGCAGCAGATACCCGTGCCCGGTCTCTGGCGCCGACCGGGTAGTTTCGCAAAGACCATTCATCAGGCCAGTCTGCAGTGTCCAGATAGGCATCAAAATCCGGCAATTCGTCTGCCAGCGCCCCTAGGTCGAGAACGTCCAGCACGCGCCGGGGATGTGTTTTCACGCTGCCTGCGACCACATAAAATCCCCGACCGTCAGCGCAGGTATAGGTTCGGTAGAAGGGATCCAGAAACTCTTCCAGTTCAGCAAAGCTCAGGTCCATTGGCAGACCTTCGGCCGCGCGTCGGTCCAGCTCCACCTCTCGGGGGGATTTATAGCGTTCGGGATAATCCTCAATCTGCTCGCAGTTATAAACCAACCCTTCCAGCAAGGCCGAGGCCAAAGGGACTTCGATGTGATCCCCCCCATTCCGGTCGCGCGCCGCCAGGGCAAATTGCACCGCCATTGCCCCAAAGGCTGCTCCATAGGCCGAAGCCAGTGTGAGCGGCGTAAAGGACGGGTTGATGCCCATCAAACGCCGGTTCAACCCCATATCCGTAAACTGACCTGTGCGCGCAGCGATCACCGCTTCCCACGCTGGCAAATTCGCTAGCGCTGGATCGTTCGAAGCAAATCCCGGCAATGAGACAGACACGATGCGAGGATTGATATCGCGTAACGCCTGCGGGCCAAGGCCCAAACGGTTCATCACGCCGGGGCGGAAATTTTCGATCACGACGTCGGCTCTTGCCACCAGATCGCGCGCTAATTTCAAACCCTCATCCGACTTGAGGTCGATGGTAATGGCCGACTTGCCCCGCGACAGCATGTCGGTGGCCGGATCCATTAAGCGCGGTCCGCCGGGCGGATCGATACGGATCACCTCGGCTCCCAAATCGGCCAGCATCATGCCAACCAAAGGGCCTGCCAGATATTGGCCGAAGTCGAGAACACGGATATGGTCGAGAGGTCTTGATGTCATGCGCGGCACTTTTGTTTCAGGCTGATATGAGAGAACACACCGCCGGAAGACAGATGCACATCTGAATGATCAGAGATTGGTTGCACCGCATTGTGTCCTCCCACGCGCGTTGTCCCCATCTTGGGCGCGAATGAGCGGGGGAGGTTGTTTGAATCGACCAGCCAATGTCGCAATCTGACCGCTTTAATCGCTGCAAGAAGGTCTTTGGTGCAGCGTGGCGCTTGAAAGAGCCTCTCTTTGCAGAAAGGTGAACCGGGGCAATTGGAGCGTTACTCGGGCGCGGTCAGACCCAACTGTCCGAGAGCAGCCTGTGCCGATTGGATCCAACGTTCTTTCAACGCGCTGTTTCGGTTGTGACGCAAACCGATTGATGTCAGGAAGGCAAACCGTTTCGGATCATCTCCACCAAAGGACAGCGCGACGCGGGGCCACCAGTAGTCCACGGCATGTTGCATCTGCTCTGTTTCTCCACCTTCTGCCAGCTTCACTGCGCCTTCCAGAGCAAGTGCGCCATGATGTGCTTCGGCAGGGGCAATCTGACGGAAGGCTTCGGCCAGTGGTTGGTACGAAACCGTCGAAAACTCAGCCAGTTGCTCGGCCACCGCGCGGCTCATCAACAGGTTCATAATGACGGCGTCGGTCCAGCCCGAGATCGGATAGTTGAACACAGCAAGGCGCATGTCATGTGCGCTGCGCGTCGCGCCAATATCAGCGTCACGATCCAGACGTGCGGTCCAGGGGTGATGCGTGGCGTACCGCTCGGTATCTGCACCAAATTCACCCATGATCTTCAGAACACGGTCTGCGTGATCGGTCTTTTCAAGCACAATTTTGGAGGCTGCGATCCGTTCCTTGATGCCCGGCCCCTGATTGATGATATCCGCAAAACCGGCGGCACCTGCCAGCTCGCTGTCAACAAAAGTGGCCATCAGCTTCATCAGTTCGGCGCGGTAGCGTGGCGGCACATTTGTTGGGTTGGTCAGTACCCCTCCTGCGGCAAGATAGCTGTCGAGTGTCATGGCTTCGGTCATTGATCCTCTCCCTTTACTGGTCGTAATCCACGACCACGCGGTCGGTCACCGGATAAGCCTGACAGCTCAGCACATAGCCTTTTTCGACCTCGTAATCCTCGAGCGCGTGATTGGCGAGCATTTCGACCTCGCCTTCCAGCACGCGACAACGACAGGTGGAACATACCCCGGCCTTACAGGCGTATGGCGCGTCCATGGCGTTTTCCAAGGCTGCGTCGAGAATGGACTGATCCTTGGGCAGGGTCACTGTCTGGGTAGAGCCGTCCAGAGTGATCGAAGCGCTGGTCTGGTTCGCCTGCGTGCCCCCTTCTGCCGCGTTTGTCTTGCGTTTAGCCCGACCTGGTTGAGCGCTGGCAAAAAGCTCGAACTTGATCTGGCTGTCCTCAAGCCCGTGCTCGCGCAGCGCGGCGGCAATCCCCAGCATCATCGGCTCTGGCCCACAGATAAAGGCCGTATCCACGTTTTTGATGTCGACCCAGTGCTTGAACAGTTCGCCGCATTTTTCCTGCGTCACAAGCCCCGTGAACAGATCAATCTCCTGCGCGTCGCTCTCAAGAATATGGATAACGTTCAGGCGACCCATATAGAGGTTTTTCAGGTCCTCCAGCTCCTCTCGGAACATGATCGTGTTGATGCCCTTGTTGGCGTAGATCAGCGTGAAGCGGGACTTGGGTTCTCGGGCCAACGTTGTCTTAAGGATCGACAGAACCGGTGTGATCCCCGACCCACCTGCAAAGCCGAGATATTGTTTTTCCGCATCCGCTTCGATTGGCACATGAAAGCTGCCCATGGGTGGCATCGCCTGCACAACGTCACCCACGCTCAGTTCTGCATTGGCCCAGCTTGAAAAAGCCCCGCCCTCAACCCGTTTGATACCGACTTGCAGAACACCGTCGTCCTTGCCTGCACAGATCGAGTACGAGCGGCGGAGTTCTTCGCCTTCAAAATCGCGCCGGAAGGTCAGGTATTGACCGGCGGTGAAATCGAACTGTTCCGCAGCGCCATTCACAGGCTCAAGCGTCACGACGACCGCATCGCGGATGGTTTTGTGGATGTCGGTGACTTTCAGGTCATGAAAACGTGCCATCCGGTGCTCCTCCTCAGATGCACTTGAAGTAGTCAAAGGGTTCCAGGCAGTCGGTACAGCGCCAATGGGCCTTGCACGGGGTTGAACCGAACTGGCTGACTTTCTCAACAGCCGTGCTGCCGCAATGCGGGCACCGTTCTGGCCCGCCTGCCGGTTGCGGTGGCGCAATGCCATAATCTTCCAGCTTGGCGCGGCCTTTTTCGCTGAGCCAATCGGTGGTCCAGGCGGGTGATATGCTTGTTTCAATCCGCACATCCGCGATCCCGTGGTCGCGCAGCGCGGTTTCGATATCCATGCTGATGACGGACGTCGCCGGACAGCCAGAGTACGTTGGTGTTACGGTCACAACCAGCGTTCCGGCGTCCCAACGCACATCGCGAACGATGCCCAGATCCACGACCGAGATCACCGGGATCTCGGGATCGGGAACGGAATCCAACCAACTCCAGATCTGATCAGTCGAGGATTGCATCCGCTCTCACCACTTGGCTCCGGGATAGGCGCGTTGCAGCCATTGCATTTGCGTCAGCAGATGACCCAGATGTTCGGTATGCATCCGCCCGTCACGCCCGCCCTTATGGGCAAACTGACTTTCGGGAATGCTCAGTGTTGCCTGGGTCAGGATCCTTCCGACCAAAGCGTCACATTCTTCGCGCAGGTCTGTCGGATTGGGTGCGATACCTGCGGCGGCCATCTGGGCGTCGACCTCGTCGCTGGCAAACATCTCACCGACATAGGGCCACAGATAATCAAGGGCTTCCTGCATTCGGGCATGGCTTTCCTCGGTTCCGTCGCCAAGTCCCACAACAGTGTCGCCCGAGCGTTCGAGGTGATAGGCAACCTCTTTGCTTGCTTTGGCAGCAATTGCAGCGACCCTTTCGTCCGAGGATGTCATCAAGCGTCCCAGCATGATCGAATGCCAGGCGTCGAACAGAAACTGGCGCATCAATGTGCGACCGAAATCGCCGTTGGGAACCTCGACCAGCAGTACGTTGCGGAAATCCCAAGCGTCGCGCAGAAAGGCCAGATCGTCAGCGCTTTTGCCACCATCAATCTCGCCCGCAAGACCAAGCCACATCTGGGTCTGACCAATCAGGTCCAGCGCGGTATTGGCCAGAGCGATGTCTTCTTCCAGAACAGGCGCGTGACCGCACCACTCGCTGACGCGATGACCGAGGATCAGGGTGTTGTCTCCCATCCGCAGCAGGAATTGCAGGAATGCCTCATCCCGGGTCATCACATCGCCCCCACTTCATCGGGGATGTCGAAAAAAGTCGGGTGACGATACACCTTGCTTTCGCTGGGCTCATACAGAGGGCCTTTGTCGCTGGGCGAAGAGGCCGAGATATTGTTGGCCTCAACCACCCAGATCGAAACGCCTTCGTTACGGCGCGTATAGACGTCGCGCGCGTTCTTGATTGCCATTTCGGCGTCCGGCGCGTGCAGCGATCCAACATGTCGGTGGCTCATACCATGTTGACCGCGGATAAAGATTTCCCACAGGGGCCATTCGGTGTTCATCGGGTTTCCTCCTTGGGTTTACTCTGCTGCCAGATTGCCGGATTGCTTCTTGCGGGCGTGCGCTAAAAGACCGTCCCGCACCCATTTCCCGTCATGCCACGCCTTATTACGCGCAGACAGACGATCCACGTTGCAGGGCCCATTGCCCTTGATAACGTCAAAAAATTCGGTCCAGTCGGGCTCAGAGAAGTCGTAATGACCGCGCTCTTCGTTCCATTTCAGTTCCGGATCGGGAATGGTCAGGCCCAGATACTCGGCCTGCGGTACTGTCTGGTCGACGAATTTCTGGCGCAACTCATCATTGGTGTTGATCTTGATTTTCCATGCCATCGACTGGGCCGAATGAACCGAGTCTTTGTCGGACGGGCCGAACATCATCAGTGACGGATACCAGAAGCGGTTCATCGCGTCCTGAGCCATCTTGCGCTGTTCGGGCGTTCCTTCGGCCATCTTGCGGATCGCGTCATAACCTTGCCGCTGGTGAAAGCTTTCCTCTTTACAGATACGGATCATCGCGCGTGAATAAGGCCCGTAAGATGTGCGCTGCAGCGGAACTTGGTTCATGATAGCCGCCCCATCCACCAGCCAACCGACTGCGCCGATGTCGGCCCAATTCAGCGTCGGGTAGTTGAAGATCGACGAGTATTTCATTCGCCCGTCCAGCAGCATCTCGGTCAACTCATCCCGGCTGACGCCCAGCGTTTCCGCCGCGCAGTACAGGTAAAGCCCGTGCCCGGCCTCATCCTGCACCTTGGCCAGCAGGATCGCCTTGCGCTCCAACGTGGGCGTGCGGGTGATCCAGTTGCCTTCCGGCAGTTGGCCTACGATTTCGGAATGCGCGTGCTGACCGATCTGACGGATCAGGGTCTTGCGATAAGCCTCAGGCATCCAATCCTTGGGTTCGATCTTGATATCTGCATCGATCCGCGCCTGAAATTCTGCCAGCTTTTCCGGATCTTCGTTTGATGCCTCGGACTTTACCATCTGAGCATACATGTCCCGTCTCCTCCGTTACACGCGTTCAAGAATAAGGGCCGCGCCCTGCCCAACGCCCACACACATGGTGCAGAGCGCATAGCGCCCCCCGGTTCGTTTCAGTTGATAAGCTGCGGTCAGCACCAGACGCGCGCCGCTCATGCCCAGTGGGTGGCCCAAAGCGATGGCACCGCCATTGGGGTTTACGTGGGGCGCATCGTCCGGCAAGCCCAACTCGCGCAATGTTGCCAATCCCTGAGAGGCAAACGCCTCATTCAATTCAATCACATCCATCTGTTCGATGCTCAGCTCTGCACGGGCAAGAACCTTGCGGCTGGCGGGCACCGGCCCGATGCCCATGATGCGCGGTGCAACACCCGCAACCGACATGCCCACCACGCGCGCCATCGGGGTCAGACCGTTCTTGGCCGCTGCAGCCTCATTCGCCATCAGAATGGCCGCCGCGCCATCATTCACACCCGAAGCATTGCCCGCCGTGACGGTCTTTTCCGGCCCGTTCACCCCTTTGAGGCCCGCCAGTTTTTCTGCTGTGGTTCCGGGGCGTGGATGTTCATCCGTATCCACGACGATCAGGTCGCCCTTGCGTTGCGGTACCGAAACCGGAGTGATTTCATCGTTGAAAACACCCGCCGCGTGTGCAGCCGCCCACCTCGCCTGGCTGCGCGCAGCAAAGGCATCCTGATCTTCGCGACTGATGCCATAGTCTTCGGCCACATTGTCGGCAGTTTGCGGCATGGAATCCACGCCATATTTCTGTTTCATCTTCGGGTTCACGAAACGCCATCCGATCGTGGTGTCGTATACAGCGTTGTTGCGAGTGAACGCCGAAGTTGACTTGGGCATCACAAACGGTGCGCGGGACATGCTTTCCACGCCCCCCGCAATGGCCAGGTCGTAATCGCCTGCCTTGATGCCACGGGCTGCCATTCCAACGGCGTCCATGCCGCTGGCGCAAAGACGGTTTACCGTTGTTCCCGGAACGTCGATCGGCAACCCGGCCAACAAGGCCGCCATGCGCGCAACGTTCCTGTTGCTTTCCCCGGCCTGATTGGCGTCACCATAAATCACATCGTCGACGCTGGCCCAATCGACCTGAGGGTTGCGTTCTTTCAACGCCGCCAGCGGCAAAGCCGCAAGATCATCCGTGCGAACCGAAGACAGCGCCCCGCCATACCGCCCAATCGGTGTACGCGTTGCGTCGCAAATGAATGCGTCCATGTCCGAGGTCTCCTGTTCGCGTCAATATTCATTAACCGTCTGGTCGGTTTTTATTAAAGTAACCGATTCGAGGCAAGCTTTATGTTACCCGTTTTCGGTGTGTTTCAATAATTCTGTAACATATAAGGTAAAAACTTTACCGCTGCGAAGTCAGGGCCCGCTATAGCGGTGAACTAAACCGTACTTAGTGGACCTGTCGACGCGTGCGTCATGGTTCAGCATCAATCGCCCAATACGGCTTCCAGCGACAAAAGATTCGGGCGAGGCAACCTGTCCAACAACTGCGCCACGGACTGTCGGCAATCCGCGCCTTTCCAGTCTTCAGGAAGAAAGGCAGGAGGCAGGGGGGGGTGGCGCAGGATAAGCCGCCGCCATCCATGTACGATCAGAACACGCAGAACGGCAGTTTGCAGGAGGTCGTCCAACCCCTTCGCGGGCAAATGCTGTTCGACGAACTGAAGCGTTGTCCAGAACTGATCATAAGCGACTTTCAAAGGCTCTGGTCCACACAATTCCCGCATCCAATCAGGCACTGATATTTCGCCGCTTTCAATCCCCAGCAGGTCTTCCAGCCCATCAGGGACCGGGCCCGGCGCCATGGCTGTAGACGCATTGACAGAGATATAGTCACCAATGAGCATCAGATCTGACAGCTCTTTGCGGGAATTTTCAGAACCGCTGGCGATCAGCACATGCCAGATGTCGGGCATTTCGGTCTCGCGGGAATAGATACGCGGCGCGGCAGCGGCACTTTGGCCGCGACCAAAATCCGTCAAGCGATGCACGCTGTTGCGCCCCACTCGTGTGCTTTCGATCCATCCTTCTTTCCGCAGCCGATGTAGCGCAACACGGGTTGCCTCGGACTTGATCCCGGCCAGATTGGTGAGCGCAGTAATCAAGGCACCGCTGACCTGATCCGATCCGCTCGGAGCCAAATCGCCAAAAATCGTAACCAAGACCGACCACACCCGCTGTGTGCCCGTGGCAGTCAGTTGGCTAACGCAGGATTCGAACCAATCAGGACCAGTGTCTTTCATATGCCGATTATAGTCGGGCCGAAGGGAATTGCCATCCGGCCCGCTGCGCGCATCCCTGCACTTAATAAGCAACCATAGTCAGCAGCTCGTACTCTGCTACCTGCTGGTCATCTTGCTGGGTCAGCGTGACGTGCCAACGGACCTCTCCGTACTCATCATTGCGCTTGGTTTTGGCCTTGACCGTCAGGCGCACTTTGATGCTGTCACCGGCCTCAACCGGCTTCATAAAGCGCAACCCGTCCAGACCGGTATTGGCCAGCACCGGCCCTTCATTCGGCTCGACGAACAACCCAGCGGCAAATGACAGCAACAAGTAGCCATGGGCGACGCGCCCCGGGAAGAACGGGTTCCGCTCCGCCGCCGCCTGATCCATGTGGGCATAGAACGTATCGCCCGTGAAATTGGCGAAGTGTTCAATGTCTTCCATCGTTATGGTGCGCGGTTTCGTGTGAATCGTCTCGCCAATCGCAAGGTCATGGAACCTGCGCGTAAAGGGATGGGCAGGGCCTTTGACCTCGGTCGCGCCGGGCACCCATCTGTTTCCAATTGCGGTCAGCAGATCAGGTGAGCCCTGAATGGCGGTCCTTTGCATATAGTGTTTCACACCGCGCACGCCGCCCATTTCTTCGCCGCCACCGGCGCGCCCGGGGCCGCCATGCACCATATGAGGCAAAGGTGAGCCGTGACCCGTGGATTCCTTCATCGAGTCGCGGTTATTGAAGTACAAACGCCCATGATAGGCCCCTGCCCCAATGGCGACCTGACGCGCCACGTCAGGGTCATGCGTGATGACCGACGCCACCAGAGATCCCTGTCCTCGGTTTGCCAGTTCAATCGCATGGTCGAGATCGCGATAGCCCATGATTGTGCTGACCGGCCCAAAGGCTTCGGTGTCATGCACACGCTGCGCACTGTCCGGGTTGGCACAATGATACAGCATGGGCGGCAAGAATGCCCCTTTCTCGGCGTCCGCACCGTTGACTGCAAAATCATCCGGGTCGCCAAAGACACGCTCGGCCTCTTGGCCAATGATCGCCGCCTTTTCCAGAACGTCACGTTTCTGACCATTCGAGACCAATGCGCCCATGCGGGTGGTTTCCAGCCTTGGGTCGCCGATAACGGTTTTGGCCAGCCGTGCGGACAACGCCTCGATCACCGTCTGCACCTGCACCTCCGGCGCGATGATCCGACGAATTGCGGTACATTTCTGACCAGCTTTTGTTGTCATCTCGCGCTGGACCTCTTTAACGAAGAGGTCGAACTCGGGTGTGCCCGGTGTGGCATCAGGGCCAAGGATCGAACAGTTCAGGCTATCCTGTTCGGCCACAAACCGTACAGAGTTTTCCAGGATCACGGGGTTGGATCGCAATTTCAGCGCCGTATCTGCCGAGCCGGTAAAGCTGACCACATCCTGCAGGGTCAAACGATCCATCATGTCGCCCAAACCGCCCGACACCAACTGCAATGCCCCTACAGGCAAAATTCCGGAATCCAGCATCAGCCGAACACACAGCTCGGTCACGTAACAGGAATTCGTCGCCGGTTTGACGATAGCCGGAACCCCGGCCAACAAGGTTGGTGCCAGCTTCTCCAGCATCCCCCAGACCGGAAAATTGAAGGCATTGATATGAATCGCCACACCACGCAACGGGGTGCAGATGTGCTGGCCCAGAAACGTGCCGTTGCGCGACAGTTGTTCGACATCACCATCCAGATAGACATGCCCGTCCGGCATTTCCCGGCGTCCTTTCGACGCAAAGACAAACATCGTGCCTATGCCGCCGTCGATGTCGATCATATGGTCCGACTGCGTCGCGCCTGTGTTGAAAGACAGATCATAGAGCGCCTGCTTGTGCTGGCCCAGATGCAGCGACACCGCCTTGATCATCTTGGCCCGCTCGTGAAAGGTCATCTTGCGCAGGGCCGGCCCACCGACGTCACGCGCGTAGTCCAGCATCCCCTGCACGTCCAAGTCCGCGTTACCTGCCGTCGCAATCACCTCGCCCGTTACGGCGCTGGCGATATTGCGCGCGCCTGTACCCGGCGGCACCCATACTCCGGCGGCAAAGCTGGATATCTTTTGGATGGTCATGAGCGTCTCCTCATCTGTGTCTGGATCCTCACATCGCCTCGTAGAGCATGTGACGTCATATCTTTAACCGTACGGTCGGTCGTTATTTTTACACAGCAATACCGCAAACCGTACCTTTCAAACCTGCGCGGGTAGTCGCGCGAAACCCCGAAAACGGATACGACCACCGCGCTCAGCACCATCGGTGATGCAATAATTCGGGAACCGCGCCAGAAACCGCCCGACCGCGACGCGCCCCTCCATACGGGCCAAAGTCAGGCCGACGCAAGTGTGTGGCCCGCCAGCAAAGGCGTGGTGTTTATTGGGGCGGCGGTCCAACATCACTTCATCAGGGCGCTCAAACTGTCGCGGGTCGCGGTTGGCGGCTCCGATGCAAAGATGGATATCTGTTCCGGCGGGAATGGTTTGGCCGTGGAAGATGACATCCTCGGTGGTCAAACGGTTGCCGAACTGGTTGGGGCTTTCCAATCTCAGAAACTCGTCCACGGCGGTGTTTATGAGCTCTGGGTCGGCCAGCAACTCGGCCCGCTTTTCACGGTGCCGGTCCAGCAACTCCAGCGCGTTGCAGATCAGATTGGTCGTGGTCTCATGCCCAGCGTTCAGGATGAAAATGCAGTTCTGGTACAACTCGACCTCGGTCAAGCCACCATCGGTGTCGTCCTGCATCAACCGGGTCAGCACGTCTGTTGTCGGGTCGCCGGGATTGGCACGGCGGTCATCGATGATATGGCGTAAAAACGCTTTGAAATCAGACACCGCACGGTTGCCCCAGTCTTCTTGTTCCTGAGTCAGCTGAGGCTCCAAAGCGCCCAAAATGGCCAGAGACCAATCCCGCAGGGGTTCGCGTTCGGATCGGGGAATGCCCAGTAAGTTGCCGATAATCTCAATCGGGATGGCCCCCGCAAAATCCTCGATCAACTCAACAGAGCCTTTGGCCTGCATCTGGTCCAGCAAGCCGTCGACAAGCTGCACCAGGCCAGGCTCCATCTGCGCCAGCGCGCGCGGGTTCATCGCACCGACCATCACGTTACGAACACGGGTGTGCAAAGGCGGATCATTGAACACCAGACTAGTTGTGTGGTGTTCGTATAAAGGGCTGTCGACCCCGTATTTCGGACCAAAAACCGCCTTCTTGTCCGAAATGAACCGTTTCGTGTCCCGATACACCAGATCCAGATCTTCGTAGCGCGACAGGATGACCGACCCATCCGCTTGCAGGCAGACAGGCGTGCTTTCACGCAGCGCGGCATAGGCCGGATAAGGGTCTGCGTGAAAACCGGTTGGAAGTGCGGTCAGCGAGAACATCAGTGACCCATCGCCCCCATGTGTTCCGGCAGTACCAGCACCAGCCACGGCACCAGAACGATTAGGGCCAACCGGAAGATATCCGCCACCCAGAACGGCGTGACGCCCTTGAAGATGGTCCCGGTTGAGACATCCCCCACCACACCTTTCAGAATGAACACGTTCAAACCGACCGGGGGAGTGATCAGGCTAATCTCAGTAACGACGACAACCACAATACCGAACCAGATCGGATCATACCCCAGCGACGTCACCAGCGGAAAAAAGATCGGCACTGTCAGCAGCAGCATCGACAGCGATTCAAAGACACAGCCCAGAATGATGTAGATCCCGAGGATCATCAGGATCACCACAAACGGCTCCACCTCATAGGCCGTGACCAATGCGATCAGAGCTTCGGGCAGACCGGCCAAGTTGATGAAGTTCGAAAAGATCTGCGCCCCGATCAGAACTGAGAACAGTGCTGCGGCAGTGAAACTGGTCTCTTTCAACACTTCAAAGGTGGAACCAAGGGTTAGCCCACCCCGAGACAGCGCAATCAGGAAGGCACCCATTGCGCCCATGCCAGCTGCCTCGGTCGGGCTGAAGGTCAGGTTCAAAGGGTAAAAGTCAAACACCCCGTATAGCCCGCCGATCACAAGGAAGAACAGCAACAACACGGCCCAGACCGAGCGCAGAGCCGAGAGGCGTTCGCCCCAGCCGTGCCGCTCTCCTGCTGGTCCGGCGTCGGGTCTGCGCCAAACGGTCCAACGCACGGCCAAGAGATAAAACAAGATGCCCAGTACGCCCGGGATGATGCCCGCAACAAAAAGCTTGCCAATCGAGGTTTCAGTCAAAAGGCCATAGATCACCAGAATGACCGATGGCGGGATCAGAATGCCCAGTGTTCCACCGGCAGCAATCGACGCCGTCGACAACTCATCCGAGTAACCATAGCGGCGCATTTCCGGCATCGCGACTTTGGACATCGTTGCCGCCGTAGCTAAAGACGAGCCGCAAATGGCAGAAAACCCACCACAGGCCGCGACGGTCGCCATGGCAATACCGCCGCGGAAATGGCCCAGGAATGCATTCGATACGGCATAAAGCTCGCGCGCAAGGCCGCCCTTGTTGACGAACAGGCCCATCAGGATGAACAGCGGCACAACCGACAGCCCGTAATCCTGGGCCGTGTCAGTTATCTGGCGGCCCACCATGGACATCGCAGCCTTCAAACCACGCTCAGACAGGATGCTTCCACCGCGCTCATATGCAAAGCCAAGCGTCCCAACAAGCCCCATTGCGAACACAATGGGCAGGCGCAGCAACACCAGAACAAGAACAAGGGCAAAACCGATCAAAGCGGCAGTCATCAGGAATGCTCCGACAAGGCTTGGGGGGCAAAAATGTGCAAAATCCCGGTGATGATCATCGCGACAGCCGTGATTGCGGTGAAGGCGGCGATGAACCAACCCACGTAGAAAACAGGGATCGACAAGTATTCGGTGACATCGCCGTAATCCCGCGCCCGCTCTGCCAGCACCCACACGCGCTGAATTGGCCAGATCAGCATGATACCGGATACCAGATATACAATCGCGTCACGCGCTCGGCTTAGCCGCAAACGTGCGAAAATTCCATCTGTCAGGTCCACAGCGATCTGTCCGCGTCCGGCCGAGATTATCGGTAGGACCGAAAAGACAAGGATCGCCATCAGAATCCGCGTCAGCTCAGTCGCAGCCTCAATGGGCGCGTTGAAGACAGAACGCAGGATGACGTCGAAAAAGGTCATCAACATCAGGATGAACAGCGCCACGCAGGCCAGCAGCGTCGGAACGACACTGACGCGTCGCGCAAAGGTCACGAGTGAGTGCATGATTGGTCCCCGGCGGGTGAATAGGGCTGGCGGTTCACTCCCGCCAGCCGGGCTGCATTACTGCGAAGCCATTTCATTTACGATCATGTCATAAGCGGCCTGAGCGTCGACACCCGCGCCGTTGACTTCGTCAATGACCTTGGCGCGCACGTCGACGGCAATCGTGTTGAATTTCTCCAAATCTTCCGCAGAGGCCGCGTTGATCGCGTTGCCTTCGGTGGTTTCGGTTGCGTCGCGACCGATGGCGTCGATCTCGTCCCAGATCTTGCCGATCTCGCGGCTGAGCGGTTCACCAAAAACGTTCTCTTCCAGCGCAGCCTGCAGATCTTCGGGCAAGTCGGCAAAAGTATCTTCGTTCATGATGAAGGCAAACGATCCGCGATAAAGGCCACCGGGAACCTCGTAGACGTTCTGCGCCACTTCGGTCAGCTTGAAACCTTTGCGGGATTCAAAAGGCATAACAACACCGTCGGCAGCCTTCGAGGCCAGGGTTTCGTAGACTTTCGGCGCAGGCACCTGAATGCCGGTCGCACCCAGAGCAGTGCCGACGTCCCCGCCAACGCCACCCGGGATACGCACTTTGAGACCCGAAACCTCATCCAGCGTGGTCACCGGGCTGCTGGAATGCAACTGGGCAGGGCCATGTGTGTGCAGCGCAATTACCTTCACGCCGCGATGTTCGTCTGCCTCTTTGAGGAGCTTGTCATAGGTGCGCCAGTAAGCGACCGAAGCGTCCTCGGCCGAGCCCTCGTATCCTGGCAGTTCGATCATCTTGGTGGTGACAAAGCGACCGGGCTGATAGCCGTGGAAGATGATCGACGCATCGGCCGCGCCATCCATGATCAGGTCCATCTGCGCAGGCGGTGGAGCAAGTCCCAGCTTGAGTTCAGCCGTAACCTGACCGTCGGTTGCTTCTTCGACCATTTCCACAAACTTCGGCCACATCTTAGCGTTGATGCCGTGGGTCGGCGGCGCCCAGCTTGAAATGGTCAGCGTATAATCCGCCGCCAGTGCCACTGTGCCCGAAACGGCCAGCGCGGCCGATGCCAGTAAGGTGCTTAGCTTGGTGAATTTCATGGTTCTGTCTCCTCCCAGTGAAACATGAGTCAAGAATGCGTTAATGGTCGCTTTTGTAACCATCAACATGTTAAATGCCTCCCGGATGGTCCGCGATGCGCCACGAACCCGGGTTTTCTTCCGCAACGACTTGCATCGTTGCGTGCAACACATCAGTGCCAATTTCCTTGCGATAGTTCATTGGCCCACCACGCCAACGCGGGAAACCGTATCCATGGATTTGTACCATATCGACAGCGTCCGCGTTTTCCGCGATGCCTTCCTGGATGATTAGGGCACCTTCGTTGGCCAGAACCGCCAGAATACGCGAGGAAATATCCTCCTCTGCAAAATTTCGGCGGGTTATGCCCTGTTCGGCCGAATAGGTTTCGATCAAAGCCTCAACTTCAGGGTCCCGGATCGGTGTGCGGTCGCCATCCGAGTAACGATACCAACCCTTTCCTGTACGCTGACCAAAACGCTCCATCTCACACAGTTGATCGGCGATGGGCACATAGCGTTCGTTCGGGTCCCGAGTTGCGGCATTGCGCTTTCGGTTAGCCCAGGCAATTTGAAGACCCGTCAGGTCCTGCAACTCATAAGGCCCCATAGGCATCCCGAACGCACGCATCGCCGCATCCACCTGATAAGGCAGTGCTCCATCGGCCAGCAAATAGTCAGCCTCGCGCCGATACGCAGCCAACATGCGGTTTCCAATAAACCCATCACAAATGCCAGACAGCACCGAGACCTT
The DNA here is from genome assembly GCF_059613205.1 of Ruegeria sp. BHSB064. Classification (NCBI taxonomy): domain Bacteria; kingdom Pseudomonadati; phylum Pseudomonadota; class Alphaproteobacteria; order Rhodobacterales; family Roseobacteraceae; genus Ruegeria; species Ruegeria sp. BHSB064. The sequence continues at coordinate 8,949 of NZ_JBXWSB010000071.1, read as the reverse complement.
CTTCAACTTCTTACCCAGCGCAAGTCCCGTGGCGACAACGTCTGCGGATGTCTGCGGCATGTGCACTATTTCCAGCAACTTCATGACATGAGCCGGACTGAAGAAATGCAACCCAATGCAGCGGGTGTGGTTTTCGACGCCTGCAAAGATGTCTGCCGGGTTCAGATAGGATGTATTTGTGGCCAGGATCGCGTCAGGATGTATGTGCTTGGCCAACTCAGCAAAAACTGCCTGCTTGACGGTCAGATCTTCGAAAACAGCCTCGATGGCCAACTCTGAGTCAGCAGCGGCGACATAGCTGTCGGCGGTTTGAAATCTGGACAGGCACTCCCGCAGCTGCGCTTCGGATAGTTTACCCCGCTTGACGGCGCCGTTCATCAGGGATTCGACCCGCTCTTGCGCAGCCAACGCAGACTCGGCGTTCTGTTCGATCAAAGAAACCGATAACCCATTGCTCAACGCAGCAGTGGCTATGCCAGCGCCCATCAACCCCCCGCCCACAACGGCAATTCGGGAAACGTCGCGTGCGTTAGCCCCCTTGATCAAAGAAGGCTTGGACACCAAGCGTTCGGCGAAAAAAGCATGGCGCAGCGCCCGACTTTCCGCACTATTGCGCAGAGCCAGGTGGCAGGCACGTTCCTTCGGCTGCGCCTCGGCGAATGGTTCAGTGGACCAACCGAGTGCAGTTAGATTTTCCAGCGGAGATTGCTGCCCTTTCGCGCGTTTCGTCAACGCCTGTCGGTTTGTCTCCAACAGATCGGGCGAGAACTCGGGTACAGAGCGCTGGCTGACAGCTATTGGGCGTTCCGGCAGCTTGGAAACGAACTCCAAAACAGCGGCTTTGGGGTCGTCGGCGACCAGATCTACGCCCCCGAGGTCCTCCAATGCGTCAGCTTTCAGAATCTTGCCGGAACACGCCATATCGATTGCAGCCTGCATCCCCACAAGACGCGGTAGGCGTTGCGTGCCCCCTGCCCCGGGGATCAGCCCAACATTGACCTCAGGCAAACCAAAACCAGTATCCGGCGCGGCGATCCGCCACGCGCAGCCCATCGCGATCTCAAACCCGCCGCCCAGCACATTGCCGTGCATACAGGCGACAAACGGTACTTTACTGTCTTCGATTTTCTGAACGACGTCCGGTAAATGCGGCTCAACCGGTGGCGCATCAAACTCGGACATATCACCACCAGCGATGAAGGTCTTGCCAGAACAGCACAGAACCGCCACGCGCGCGCCTTGAACCGCATCAACCGCGTCGGACAGCCCCTGTCGAACACCGCTCGAGGTCGCGTTCACCGGCGGGTTGTTGACCGTGACCCAGGCCACGTCACCCTTGAATTCAACGCTCACCAGCGACGACTGCAACATCGACAACCCTTTTGATCGACCCAGATTCGGTACAGGTTTATATATTGACCAACCGTTCGGTTAATGCAATGATTAAGTTGAAGTGAGACCAGAAGAGACAGTCATGAGCGATACTATACTTGTACAAGACCACGGAAACTGGGTTGAAATCACCCTGAACCGCCCCGACAAGTTGAACGCGCTCAATGAAGAGATGCACGTTGCCCTGCAGGACGCTTTGAAAACCGCACGCGACAATGGGGCCCGCGCGATATTGCTGACCGGCGCGGGGCGCGGGTTCTGTGCTGGTCAAGACCTGGGCGACCGCGATCCATCCAAAATGGATAGCCCTCCGGATCTGAGCAAAACGGTACGAACCTATTATGCTCCTCTGGTCCGGTTGATCCGATCCTTGGAGTTTCCCGTCATCTGCGCCGTTAACGGGGTCGCCGCAGGTGCAGGTGCAAATCTGGCTTTGGCCTGTGACATGGTTCTGGCCGCGGAAAGTGCGAAATTCATTCAGAGCTTTTCCAAGGTTGGCCTGATCCCGGACACGGGCGGCAGTTGGTACTTGCCACGCCTCTTAGGTGAGGCACGTGCCAAAGGATTGGCACTGACCGCACAACCTCTTTCAGCCAAACAGGCAGAAGACTGGGGACTGATCTGGAAAGCGCTGCCCGACGATCAACTGATGAGTGAGGCACGCGCGCTTGCCACGCAACTAGCCAACGGCCCCACACTCGGGCTGGGCCTGACAAAGCAATGCATTCAAGCCGCGGCCACCACGTCCCTATCAGATCAGCTTGAGATCGAAGCTGACGCAATGAAAACCTGCGGGGAAAGTGCGGACTACGCAGAAGGCGTATCCAGCTTCCTCGAAAAACGCGCGCCAAACTTTCAGGGGCGGTGACGATGACACCAAAGGAACGCGCCGAAAAATCCGCAGCGGCAATGTGGGCAAAAGACGAGGCAAGCAAATGGTTTGGCATGGAGCTTGTTGAGATTGACGAAGGCCACGCAGTTCTGGCCCTGACTGTCGCCAGCCATCACTGCAATGGTCATGGCATATGCCATGGGGGCGTCACCCATGCCCTGGCCGACAGCGCCTTTGCCTTTGCCTGCAATAGCCGAAACAAGGCAACCGTCGCGCAGCACACAATGATCAGCTTCCTCGCCCCCGGGCGCAAAGGCGACCGTCTGACCGCCACCGCGACAGAGGTCACTTTGACCGGTCGAAGCGGAATCTATGACGTTCACGTCACCAACCAAGACAGCACTCTGATCGCTGAGTTTCGCGGCATGTCCCGTACGGTTGGCGGGCAGAATTTTCAAGAATAGCTTCGCGACTGGAGGAGTGACGCGATGGAAGACCTTTCCCCAAACAAAGCGGATCTGGACCCGATCGAGATCGCCTCGATCGACGAAATTCGCTCCACGCAGCTTGAACGGCTCAAGTGGTCCGTACGCCACGCATACGATAACGTCGCTATGTACAAACAGCGGTTTGACGAGGTCGGTGTGCATCCCGACGATCTAAAGCAGCTGTCCGACCTTTCGAAGTTTCCATTCACGTACAAAAACGACCTGCGCGACAATTACCCGTTTGGTTTGTTCGCAGTTCCACGCAGCGAGATCATTCGTCTGCACGCGTCCTCTGGTACCACAGGCAAACCCACAGTGGTGGGGTATACCAAGAAAGACATCGACAACTGGGCGGATTTGGGCGCGCGTTCCTTACGCGCGTCGGGATTGCGCAAAGGTGACATGGTGCATAACGCCTATGGTTATGGGCTGTTTACCGGAGGGTTGGGCGCGCATTACGGAATTGAACGCCTTGGCGCGACCGTAGTGCCCATGTCCGGGGGGCAAACCGAGAAGCAAGTCAACCTGATCAACGACTTCCGCCCGGACGGGATCATGGTGACGCCGTCCTATATGCTCAATATCCTGGAACAGTTCCACAAGGCCGGTCTCGACCCCCGAGAAAGCTCGTTGAAAGTTGGTGTGTTTGGTGCTGAACCCTGGACTGATGCGATGCGGGCCGAGGTCGAGGCCGCGTTTGATATGCATGCGGTCGACATCTATGGCCTCTCGGAAATCATGGGTCCCGGGGTGGCCAATGAATGCGTTGAAACCAAAGACGGCCCGGTGATCTGGGAGGATCATTTCCTGCCGGAAATCATTGATCCCGCAACCGGAGAGGTTCTGCCCGACGGCGAAACCGGCGAGTTGGTGTTCACAACACTGACCAAGGAAGGGTTGCCGATGATCCGCTATCGCACGCGTGATCTGACCTGCTTGCTGCCCGGAACAGCACGCTCCATGCGCCGGATGGCAAAGATCACGGGCCGAAGTGACGACATGATGATCCTGCGTGGCGTCAACGTCTTCCCCAGCCAGATCGAAGAACAAGTCATGGCAACGGGTGGTCTTGCACCGTATTATCAGATCGAACTGTACAAGTCGGGCCGCATGGACGCGATGCGGGTTTTTGTTGAGTCCTCACCGGATTCCACCGACGAACTCTCCAAAACCGCGGCGGCCCGCATGTTGACCAAGCGGATCAAGGACGTCGTTGGCGTTTCAACGGAAATTGTTGTAGGTGACCCCGGCGACGTCGAACGCTCTCAGGGTAAGGCGAAGCGCGTCATCGACAATCGCGATAAGGAATAAGACGTGGCCCGGACAATCGCCAAAGACCACGACCAAAAGCGGGAACAAATCCTGAAGATGGCGGCCAAAGTATTCGCCGATCAGGGGTTTGATCGCGCGTCGATGACACTGCTCGCCAAAGAGTGCGGGATCTCGAAGGCCAACATTTACCATTACTACGACAGCAAGGATGCCATCCTGTATGACATCCTTGAAACCTACTTGCGTGAACTGCGGGATCGGATCTGTAACGTGGATCTGGACGGCCTGAGCCCTGAGCAGAAACTGCGAAAAGCGGTACGTGAAATCCTTTTTGCGTATCAAGGCGCGGATGACGAGCACCGGGTGCAAATCAGCGGTATGAGCGCTCTGACAGATGAACAGCAAAAGCTGTTGCGCAACTATCAACGGGACTTGGTGAATTTTGTGCGCGACATTCTGTCGGAACTGTCACCCCAATCGTTTGACGATAACAAGGACAAGTTGCGCGGTGCAACAATGTCGGTCTTTGGGATGTTGAACTGGTATTACATGTGGAACACCGGCGCAGGCCCCAAAGCCCGCGAGGACTATGCTGATCTGGTCAGTACGCTGACTGTGCACGGTGTGCAGAAGCTATAGGCGCGCGGCGCGTAAAGCGCTATGTCGCGACTTTGATCCCGTCCAGGTAGGCTTGCTTTGCGACCATGACATCCTCGTCCGTCATGTTTGATCGGTTCAGATCAAGAAAATGTTCTGCTGCTCCAACTGGCTGAACATTCAGGTTATTGACGGGCTTCAGATCGTCCGACCGCACATTCAAAATCGAAAGCACCTTTGTGACAGGAAACAGACGATCGCTTAGACCCGAGGTGTTCAAAGAGATAACGTCCGCTCTTGAAGACATCTGATCCGCGACCCGAGCCACAACGCCATCGAGGTCCGCGCCCGGGTTCAGCAGTTCCGTGTATTCGCACAGGTCTTCTTGAATTCTGTTTCCGCGAATGTTCTGCCAATACACGCTTTTGATCCAATCGGTGGTATCTCTGGTCGTGTAAAAGAAAGTGATCCGCGCCTTGTTGTCTGTGAATCTGTTGATTTCCTCCCAGATAGCTTCGGCAAGAACATGCGTTTGGCGATAAGTCCACACATCTTTGCGCCCCGGGATCATGCCCGCAAACTCTTCGCTGCTGATCAGCAACGGCAAGTCAGAGTGGCCATCCAACGACAGCAGAACCTGACGGAATTTCATACGAAATTTTTCAAGCGTTCTTTCTTCCGCTACTACTGAAAAACGGCGCGCGGCAACGCCAGCGTCTTTCAAATTCCGTGGCACCAAAACAGTGACGCGGTTCTTTAACCGGAAACGGTTCCTATACAGCATCGTTTGCAGGGTTCTGGTTCCGGTTTTGTGAAACCCTTGATGGACAACAACTTTCAGCATCGATCCAATTGATCTAACCCACGCCTCACATCAGCATTTAGGGATACCGCATCAAAAACATCAAGCTGTCCAGTCGATGCTCAGTTCTTCTCGAAACGCAAAGCGGATCAAATGGGTCTCGATCACCTGTTGCCAACGCCGCAGATCGCCACGCGGGCCGGTTGTGGCGCTCACCGTCAAAGTGACTGCATCTGCTGTCAATGCAACCCGATCTCCGTCGGGAAAAGACACGTTGCCCTGCGTTCCATCAAAGTGGACCTCGGCTTTGTGCGACCAATGTTTGCAGAGTTGCTGGAGGTACTTTGAAGCCGCGTTTGTCTGCGCAATACCTGTTGCGGTCTGATCAGGAAGCAGGCTCAATCCAGCCATGGCAGCGGACCGGATGGCTTTGGCAAACAGGGTCACGTCAATGCTTGTAGCGACAAAAGTTGCGCCAAGATCCAGACACTTGCGCTGAAGGTCCGAGTCCAGTGTCAGTATTCCTGCCGCCTTGCCTGCTGCCACGATGCGGCGGATCGCATCCAGGACGGTTGCGATGACGTCAGGGTGGTTCGCATCTCCCAGATGGTCCATATCAGCGGCCAGGTCAGCTGGCCCAATAAAAACCCCGTCCACATCCGTTGCCAGAATATCGTCCAGCGCGGCCATACCCTTGTTGTTCTCGACTTGCACAAGCAGACAGATTTGGTCGTCGGCAGTTTTCAAATAGTCCGGGATTGCGGCAAAACGTGATGCTCGGGCCAGCGAGGAACCAACACCGCGAATACCATGCGGCGGATATTGGACAGCCCGCACCAATTCGCGCGCCTGTTCGCCACTTTCGACCATCGGCACCAGAATGTTTTGCACGCCTGCGTCAAGATACTGCTTGATCATCCAGCTCTCACCGATCGGCAGACGTGCAACGGGCGCGCTGCCCGATCCCTCGATCACCCTCACCTGTTCGAGGATCGACCGCAGATCGTTTGGTGCATGCTCTCCGTCAACAAGCAGCCAGTCGAACTGCGCAGTCGCTGCTATCTCGGTCGTGTAGGTGTTTGCCAAGCCAACCCAGCACCCAATCTGTGGGTTCCCCGCCTTCAGCGCGGCCTTGAACTTATTGTGTGGCGCAGGCATTGGTTTTCCTTTCAGGCGAAACAGATATCAACCGAGCCAAATGGCCCAAAATCCGCGTGAACTTTGGTTTCCGACGGGCATTCGACCGGTCGGATGAAGCTGCCTGACAGAATGACCTGCCCGGGCTCTATGCTTTGGCCGTATTGCGCCATGCGACGCGCCAACCAGACCACACTTTCGACAGGATCGTTCAACACACCGGCACCCAGTCCGGTTTCCTCAATCTGATCATTGCGGAAGGTAAGTGCTCCGACCCAACGCAGGTCAAAGGCATCAACCGCGTGTCGCTCGGCTCCCAAAACGACGCCTGCATTGGCGGCATTGTCGCTGATTGTGTCAAAGACCGTACGGGCCTTGCCGGTCTCGGAATCCACTCTTTGAATTCGGGTATCCAGAATTTCGATTGCAGGGGCGACGTAGTCCGTCGCGGCGACAATATCGTCCCGGGATACATTTTCGTCGCCAATGGCTGATTTCATGACAAAAGCAATCTCAGCCTCAATCCGGGGCTGAATAAAACGCCCTGCCGGAACGGTGGCACCGTTGTCAAAGGCCATGTCATCAAACAGAATTCCACTGTCGGGGATGTCGATATTCAGAGCGTATTGCATCGCCTTCGAGGTTAATCCAATCTTCCACCCGATCACCTTGCGCCCTTCGGCCAGTTTCTGGCGATAGATGGCATTTTGCACCTCATAGGCATCATCCATCCCCATCTCAGGGTGGCGCAGACTAAGCAGGCCGATTTGTTCCCGCCTGCGTTCCGCCTGCAACAGATCAGTGGCAGCGCGGGCGTGCTCTTCGGGCGTCATATCTGTTCATCCTCGACCGTGTTGCGCAGGGTGCCGATACCTTCGACGGACACCTCAACCACATCTCCGGGTACCAGGTATTTCGGTGGATCGAACCGTGCCCCTGCCCCGGTTGGTGTACCTGTGACGATGATGTCGCCGGGTTGAAGCGTCATGAAGGTCGAAATGTATTCAATCTCGCGCCGGATCGGAAACATCATTCGGTTCAGCGTGTCGTCCTGCCGAAGCTCACCGTTCACGCGCGTCTGGATGCGGGCATCATCCAGTTGGGCCGCGTCCGTAAACGGCACAAGCCATGGGCCAATCGCCCCCGAGTTATCCCAGTTTTTGCCTTGCGTGACATTGAACTTTGCGTGCCGCACCCAGTCGCGAATGGTGCCTTCATTGCACAAGGTCAACGCCGCGATGTGATCATAAGCGTCCCCCTGCGAAATGCGGCGTCCAGCCTTTCCTATCACGATGGCCACTTCGCCTTCATAATCCAGAGTGTGGTTTTCCGGTGGCCGGATCAGCGGGCGGTCATGGCCGGTGAACCCATTGGCAAAGCGCGGGAAAAGCGACATGTACTTGGGCTGCGCGCTGCCGTCCTTGTATTCGGCATTCCTGTCTGGGAAGTTCACGCCGACACACAGGATACGGCGCGCATCCGGCATCACCATGTCATAGGTGAAGTCGGTATGGGTGACAACTTTACCATCAGCTGCCTGTGCAAGTTCATCGAACGCCCCGGCGGCAATCACCTCGTAAAGACTGTCGTGATCGGGGAACGCCTGGTTCAATGCAATCGCACCTTCATCGGTGATTGCCCCGAAATGCCGCTCTTCACCCGCCCAGAACGTTGCAAACTTCATTCAATTGTCCCCCACACGTCCCGGATCACGTCGGCTGCCAACATCACGTCGTCCCGAGACGTATCGAACTGCCCAACCTGAAAGCGGATGATCTTGCGGCCGTTGAACATGCCCTGGGTCAGATATATCCGCCCATCATCATTCAACGCGTCGACCAGCCGCTGCTGCATCGCGTCGTCCCCGGGACAGCGAAAGGAAAACAGGCTCAGGATCGGGCCAGTGGTGATCTCGAACCCCTCCATCGCTCCGATCTGATCGGCGAGCTCCTGCGCCCAGGTCACGTGATTGCGGATGCGCGCGCGCAGTCCTTCCAATCCGTATGAGCGCAACAGAAACCAGATCTTTAACGCCCGGAACCTGCGCCCCAGTGGGATCGTCCACTCCGAGTAGTTCGTCACCTCTGCTCCGGTTGTCTTGAGGTATTCCGGCTCGATCTTCAGCGTGTTGAGCTGTGGTGCTGCATCCCGCAGGAACTGGATGGCGCAATCGAATTGCGCCCCCATCCATTTATGCGGATTGAAGACAATGCTGTCATAGCGGTCGGCACCCTGCCAAAGGGCTTCGCGAAATTCAGGGCAGATCATGGCCGATCCGGCCCAGGCTGCGTCCAGGTGGGTATAAAGGTCGTGTTTTTGCGCGATGTCTGCCACGGCCACCAAGTCATCGCAGGCCCCAACGCCGGTTCCACCTGTGATCGCAATGATACCAGCGGGGAGATGCCCGGCGGCCAGATCGCGTTGAATAG
>NZ_JBXWSB010000070.1:0-24402 GCF_059613205.1 Ruegeria sp. BHSB064 | reverse complement strand
GTTCATCTGTGCGGCCATTTGGTCGGTCAACGGGCAATGTTCCGGCACCGCCACCAGTGCGTTTATGATCGGCGATTTTGTTCCGCGCCTGTTGCTGGCGGTTCGTATCCGGCTTCCATTCAACATCTGCGCGATTGATGTTGTTGCCGATATGGACGTTTCCATCGACGTCTATGTCGATGTTTGGGTTTCTGTAGATTGGGCCACCGCCCCATCCGCCACAGTTTCTGCACCCCCAATAATCATACCAATCATCGTCATCGTCGAAAATCTCGTCAATCAGCGCCACAGCCCCAAAGGTCAGCAGTGCAGCGCCCACAACATCGCCCGTTGATGGCCCCGTATACACCGTCGCGGGATCGTATTGCGGAACATAAACGGTTTCCGTGTTGGTCGGTGTGATGACGACGGTCTCATCCTCTTCGACTTCGACCGTTTGTTCCGGGCCGGACACCAAAGCACCACTGTCGATTGCCTGATCCCGCATCACCTGGACGGCATCCATGACGTCATCAGACTGGGCCAACATCGCTGTTCCCATCGTTTCGGTCCAGTCAACATGCGTCGCCATTTGCCCTACGACCTCGGGGAATGCGGTTGCAAGAACGCTGACGGACGGGTCCCAGCCCATGGCCTCGATTTCAGGTTCAAGCTCAGCCGGGTCTCGGTCTGCGTTGTCGATCAAAAAGCGCTCGGCCTTCACAATCTCCAGCGGCTGCGTGGAGGCAACGAGTATCTGGATGAGCAAAGTATCCGGATACAAGGCAACCGGCGCGACCAGCGTCTGAAGCTCTGCGTCGGTCAGAAGGTCAGTCGTTTCTTGCGACGCCGCCTCGGTCGCTTCATCCGCGTTTTCCTGCGCGAAAAGCGCTGTGCTTGCACAAAACAGAGGCGCAAAAATCAGATATCTAAACATATTGCGATCCTTCAATTTCTTTGAGGATCGCCCAAGTTCATGATTCTGGCAACAAAACTTGGATTTTGCGCCACGACAATAAGAAAACCCCCACGTCAGGGACGCGGGGGCCAAAATCAGAAAGCCGGGCTTTCTTATTCTTCGTCTGCGGCCTCTTCGGCGGCAACGCGGGCTTTGTCAGCCGCGCCTTTGGCGTCGATGTCACGATCAACGAATTCAATGATCGCCATCGGGGCCATGTCGCCATAGCGGAAACCGGCTTTCAGGATGCGGACGTAACCGCCCTGACGCTCGGCGTAGCGGGGGCCCAGAACTTCGAACAGCTTCGCGACGTCTTTGTCTTCTTTCAGCTGTGCTGCGGCCTGACGGCGGGCGTGCAGGTCGCCGCGCTTGCCCAGAGTGACCAGCTTTTCGATGATCGGGCGCAGTTCTTTTGCCTTGGGCAGAGTTGTCTTGATTTGCTCATGCTCGATGAGCGAGCCAGCCATGTTCGCAAACAGCGCCTTGCGGTGCTCATGAGTACGGTTCAGGCGGCGGTAACCACGTGCGTGACGCATTTTCTAGTTCCTTCTTTCGCGTTTTGCTTTGTCTGGCCGGCGATGCGTGTCACCGGCTCTCCTTGGGGCGGAAGTGCCCATTTGGTCCCCGGCAGCCCGGGCATTTGTTTGCCGTGTGGCGGGCTGAAGCCCGCCCTACGATTTGGTCCGAAGCAGGCCGGGCTTCAGCCCGGCACAGCCTTAAAAGGCGTCTTCGAATTTCTTGGCCAGATCTTCGATGTTGTCGGGCGGCCAGTCCTCGACATCCATGCCGAGGTGCAGACCCATACCGGACAGCACTTCTTTGATCTCGTTCAGCGACTTGCGGCCGAAGTTCGGGGTGCGCAGCATCTCGGCTTCGGTCTTCTGGATCAGATCGCCAATGTAAACGATGTTGTCGTTCTTCAGGCAGTTTGCCGAACGGACCGACAGTTCCAGCTCGTCCACTTTCTTCAGCAGCAGCGGGTTGAACTCCAGACCATCGTCCTCGTCCTGACGGCTCGCCGATTCCGGCTCGTCGAAGTTGACGAAGATCGACAGCTGATCCTGCAGAATGCGAGCAGCAAAGGCCAACGCGTCTTCCGGCGTAATCGAGCCATCGGTTTCGATCTTCAGGGTCAGCTTGTCATAGTCCAGAACTTGACCTTCACGGGTCGGCTGAACGTCATAAGCGACCTTTTTGACCGGCGAATAGATCGCGTCGATCGGGATCAGGCCGATAGGTGCATCCTCGGGCTTGTTCTTTTCAGCCGAGACATAGCCTTTGCCGGTGTTGACGGTCAGCTCCATGAACAGATCGGCGCCATCGTCCAGATGGCAGATGACGTGATCGCGGTTCAGAACCTCGATGCCAGCGCTTTCGCTGATGTCACCAGCGGTGACAATGGCCGGGCCTTTGGCATTGATCGATAGGCGCTTGGGGCCTTCGACTTCCATGCGCAGGGCAACCTGCTTGAGGTTCAGAATGATGTCAGTGACGTCTTCACGAACGCCCGCGACCGAGGAAAACTCGTGCAGGACGTTGTCGATCTGAACGCTGGTGATGGCCGCACCTTGCAGCGAGCTCATCAGTACACGGCGCAGGGCGTTGCCCAGGGTCAGACCAAAGCCACGCTCCAGCGGTTCTGCAACCAAGGTCGCCTGACGTGCCGGATCGTTGCCCGGCTTGGCTTCCAGCTGGGTCGGCTTGATCAATTCTGCCCAATTCTTGTGGATCATGTAATCCCTCCATTCCTGTCCGCGCCCCATGACCAACAAGGTGCAGACGCCCGAGGTTCAAAATGACGTGCTGGGGCCGTGCAAAAACACAGCCCCAGCTCAATTCAAAATCGCTTAGACGCGGCGGCGCTTCGGCGGGCGGCAGCCGTTGTGAGCAATCGGGGTCACGTCGCGGATCGACGTGATGTTGAAGCCCACTGCAGCCAGCGCGCGCAGAGCCGATTCACGGCCCGAACCGGGGCCCTGAACTTCGACTTCCAGCGTCTTGACGCCATGTTCCTGCGCCTTTTTGCCTGCATCTTCTGCAGCCATCTGAGCGGCGTAGGGGGTCGATTTCCGCGATCCCTTGAAGCCCATGGTACCGGCGGACGACCACGAAATGGCGTTGCCCTGTACATCCGAGATCAGGATCTTGGTGTTGTTGAAGGTCGAGTTCACATGGGCAACGCCCGATGCGATGTTCTTACGCTCTTTGCGCTTAACGCGAGTCTTATCACGTGCCATCAGTCAGACCCTCCCTTATTTCTTCTTACCAGCGATGGCCTTTGCGGGGCCTTTGCGGGTACGAGCGTTGGTGTGGGTGCGCTGACCGCGAACCGGCAGGTTGCGGCGGTGACGCAGACCGCGATAGCAACCGAGGTCCATCAGGCGCTTGACGTTCATCTGAACTTCACGACGCAGGTCACCTTCGACGGTGAAGTTTTCGTCGATGTATTCGCGGATTTTCAGAACTTCGGCGTCGGACAGTTCGTTGACGCGACGGGTCGCTTCAATGCCTACGGCTTCGCAGATCGCTTTGGCCGAGGTGTTGCCGATTCCGGTGATATATGTGAGGGCGATTGGTACCCGCTTGGCAGTCGGGATGTTTACGCCGGCAATACGTGCCACGTGTCACTTTCCTTTTCGTTGCGGTTCCGTAACTCCAGAACCTTTTTTCACAACGCTTAACCGTGGCAGTGTGGCCAGAGGGTTCAGCATTATTCGAGGTGGTCGGGGCATTTGGGACGAATCCCGCATGCGGTCTTGATTCCCTAAAGGGATGGGGGTCGATATGGGCTTTTGGAAGGGGCGTCAAGCCCCAACCTGAAGTCAGCCCAAAATCGCCTCGATCGAGGCCCTGACTTCCTCGATGCTGGCCAAACCATTGACCGGGCGCAAATCGCCTTTCGCGTGGTAGTACCCGATCAGCGGAGCCGTCTTTTTGTAGTACTCCATCAGGCGAATACGAACGCTTTCTTCGTTGTCGTCTGCACGCACGGGCTTGCCTGCAGCACGCGCCTCTTCAGCGCGACCCACGATGCGTTGAACAAGCACGTCATCTTCGACGCGCATCTCAATCACCGTGTGCAGCGACTGCCCCAGCTTGGTAAGCAGCGCGGCCAGAGCATCCGCCTGGGCCAGCGTGCGCGGGAAGCCATCAAAGATAAAGCCAGCACCTTTCTCGGTCATCAGCTTTTCTTCAATCAGGCCGATCACGATCTCATCAGTGACCAGCTTGCCCGAGTCCATGATCTCGGCAACCTTCTGGCCCATCTCTGTTCCGCTGGTTTTGGCTTCGCGCAACATGTCGCCAGTGCTCAGCTGAATCATGCCGCGGGTTTCAACCAGGTGCTGTGCCTGCGTACCTTTGCCTGCCCCCGGGGGGCCCAGAAGTATGATGTTCATCGACGAGCCGTTCCCTTTTTGCCGCGTTTCTTGCTTTTGCCGCGCAATTGGGACTTTTCGATCAGCCCTTCATATTGATGCGCCAGCAAGTGGCTCTGGACCTGTTGGATCGTATCCATGGTCACCGAGACGATAATCAGCACAGACGTACCGCCGAAATAGAACGGGATGGCATACTGGTTCCGCAGGATTTCCGGCAACAGGCAGACTGCAGCCAAATAGGCAGAGCCAAGAACCAACACGCGGTTGACCACGTACTCAAGGTACTCGGCGGTTTTCTTTCCGGGGCGAATACCGGGTACAAAACCGTTCTGCTTTTTCAGGTTGTCCGCCACGTCATCGGGCTTGAAGGCCACGTTGAACGTGTAAAAGTAAGCGAAGAACACGATCATTGTGGCGAAGAACAGCAGGTAGAGCGGCTGCCCAGGGCCGAAGTTGGCCAACAGCCACGACATCACCGGGCCATTGGTAGCCCCTGACGAGAAGGTCGAGATCGTCACGGGCAACAGCAGCAGCGAGCTGGCGAAAATCGCAGGGATCACGCCCGACGGGTTGACCTTGACGGGCAGGTGGCTCGAACCGCCTTCGTAGACTTTCATTCCAGCCTGACGGCGCGGGTATTGAATGTGGATCTTTCGCAGAGCGCGCTCCATGAATACCACAAAGGTGATCACAGCAATGACCATCACGATCACGCCCACGATCACAGCAGGGCTGATCGCGCCACTGCGGCCGCTGGCAAAAAACTGCGCCAGCGCGGCTGGAACTTCGGCGATGATGCCAACGAAGATGATCAATGAGATGCCGTTTCCGATGCCGCGTGCGGTGATCTGCTCACCCAGCCACATCAGGAACATGGTACCACCAACCAGCGTGATCATCGTCGACATGCGGAAGAACATGCCCGGATCTGTTGCCAGATCGCCCGATTCCAGCGAAACGGCCAGACCATAAGCCTGCACAGTAGCCAGCGCCACGGTGCCAAAACGGGTGTACTGGTTGATTTTCTTACGGCCCTGCTCGCCCTCTTTCTTGAGTTGCTCAAGCGCGGGAACCATGGATGTCAGCAGTTGCACGATGATCGAGGCCGAAATGTAAGGCATGATACCCAGGGCAAAGATACCCATCCGCCCCAACGCCCCGCCGGTAAACATCGAAACCATGCCGCCGATGCCCTGCCCCGCCTGCTCCATGAATTCGCGCAGCGCTTGCCCGTCAATGCCCGGCACCGGAATGAAGGTGCCCAGACGATAGACGATCAGCAAACCCAGCGTGAACAGGATGCGGTTGCGCAGATCGGTGGCTTTGCCCAAAGCAGCCCAGCTTGTATTGGCTGCCATTTGTTCTGCTGCTGATACCATAAATCGGTCTCTCTTATGCAAACGCCGCCCGGAACCGTTTTCCGGCTCGGACGGCGTCTTGGAAAACTCTGAGGTCTATGTAAGCGGGTCTTGGCCCGCTCACAAGCGATTACTCTGCCGCAGCAGCTTTTGTGACCGTCAGTGAACCGCCCGCTTTTTCAACTGCCTCAACGGCAGACTTCGAAGCACCGGTTACTTCCAGGTTCACTTTGGCGCTGATTTCGCCTTTGGCCAGAACGCGGATACCGTCCAGCTTGCGGCGCACCAGACCAGACGCAACCAGAGCGTCTTCGGTGATCGCGGCCGAAGCGTCCAGTTTGCCGGCTTCGACAAATTTCTGGATCAGACCCAGGTTGACAACGGCGAATGCCTTGCGGTTCGGCTTGCTGAAGCCACGCTTGGGCAGACGCTGGTACAATGGCATCTGACCGCCTTCGTAGCCGTTGATGGCCACACCCGAGCGGGATTTCTGGCCTTTAATACCACGGCCACCCATTTTACCTTTGCCGGAACCCGGACCACGGCCAACGCGAGTGCGTTTCGGTGCGGCGCCAGGATTGTCGCGCAATTCGTTCAGTTTCATTTCGCTTCTCCTAAGCCGGATATGACCCCGAAGCGTGATGGGCCAAACACGGCATTTCTTGGTTTTGATTCTCATGGCGGAAAGCCACCGCAGGCGTATAGGCCCGATGGCTGGGCTTGGCAAGCCTGTAGATTGTCGTCTGACCTGCGGTGCTGCCGCACGCTCCTGCCTGAGATTTCTAAATGATACCTAAATGACGGCCTCACTGCTTTCTGACTGTAACTTGAGCACGAATTGCAGCGATTTTGACAGAAACCTCTTGTCATACCGGGGTGGTAGTCTATCCGGGCCCGAGCAAACACTGGACTGGCAGGCGTATGACCGAACCCTCTATCTCGCTTGGGGCAAAGCCCGAGAGCACAACCGCACGTGACTGGGTAACAACGCTTGCCAAATATCGCGAACCGGACCAACTGCGTAGTACGTTCGAGCTGGGCATCAGCATTGTCCCCTTCTTCGCGCTTTGGACTTTGTCCTGGATGTCGCTGTCGGTCAGCTATTGGCTGGCCTTTGCGATTTCCGTGCTTAATGCGGCCTTTCTGCTGCGCCTGTTTGCCATCCAGCATGATTGCGGACACGGCGCGTTCTTCAAAAACCGGGCCGTCAGCGACTGGGTCGGGCGCGGGATCGGCGTTCTGACCCTGACACCTTATGATGTCTGGCGTCGCACGCATTCCACGCATCACAACAGCTCGGGCAACCTGGGCAAGCGCGGGATGGGCGACATCCACACCCTGACCGTGGCTGAATATCAGGCCAAAACCCCGATGAACCAGTTCTGGTATCGGGTGTACCGAAACCCGATCACCCTGTTCGTGTTTGGCCCCGGCTATCTGTTTCTATTTCAGAACCGACTTCCGCTGGGGCTGACCGACAGCGTCAGGTTCTGGGTCAGCGCCATGGCCACGAATGTCGCCATTCTGGCCATATTACTGACCGTCTATTATTTTGGCGGGGTGATGCCGATGCTGCTGATCTTCCTGCCCTCAACCCTGATTGCCGCAGCGGCCGGAGTATGGCTGTTCTACGTGCAGCACCAGTTCGAGGACACACATTGGGAGTCGGATGAGAACTGGCAGCTGCACGAAGCGGCGCTGCACGGAAGCTCTCATTATATATTGCCGTCGGTGTTGCAGTGGTTCACGGCCAATATCGGCATCCACCACGTGCATCACCTGTACAGCCGCATTCCGTTCTATCGCCTGCCCGAAGTGCTGCGCGATCATGATGAGCTGGCCAACAGCAACCGGATGACCATCCGCGAAAGCCTCGCCAACGCGCGGCTGCATCTGTGGGATGAGCAAAGCCGTCGCCTGCTGTCCTTCGCCGAAGCCCGCGCTTTGTATGGGTGAGGGGCAACCCGTCCCAGATCCCGCCCATCCGTACAGTGCGATGAGCCGCGCCAGAGACTGCCCGTGGGATGGCGCTGAAACGGCTGATCAGGGCGCTTTATGGTGCCAACTACATCCGAGTTCATAGCGAGGCGCAAACGTCCCTAAAGCGCCAGCCCGCCGGGACGGGCAGTTGCTGGCGCGGCGGCCTTCGGCCTTGTCCCGCGCTTGGGTGAACAGCTGGGAAAACACGTGAACCCTAAAGGAAGGCTACAGCATCGACCTGCCCACAGGCTTTGATCGAACCCGTTTTTGGTGAGAGAGATAAAAACCCCTGCGAAAGCGGGTTTTTTTGTTCGTGTTTACCAGATGACCAAAGGCACTGGGCAGGAAGACGCTTGGTACCCGGGGTCATTCTTAAGTGCGTAAAGCACACCTAGAACGTTGGTGTTGTTTAACCGTTCCCCTTGTTCAAGCCATTCTCCGGCTTCGCCGATTATGTCAGAGTATAAAGCCCGGTTCTCGGAGCGGGTAATGAGGCCGACATCCGGTTGGAAAACAAGGCCGGTCGCTGAGCCCTGACGCTCATCGATATCGACCCAAAAAACAGTTGTTTTTGAGAAAAGGAGTCTCTCATCGTTGCCGACGGACAAAATTTGAAAGTCTGGGTCCCGAACAACCGGAACTGGAGTTCCAAACGGCCGAGAGAGGTCAAACAGAGCCTGAAAAGAGACAATCACGCCGTTAGGCAAGCGTACACAAGATCCATATTCTTCGATACGCTGTCGCAGAAACAGAGCCGAATATGCCAGCACTAGAATGATAAAAAACGCACTGAGTGTCAGAAGGACGTATCTTGCACCTGTAGCCAACCGTGTGATGATTGTACTCACATTAGCCATCGAAACGAATCCAGCTTTTGTTTCTGTCCGCAACGATTGTGCCTGACATTCGCGCTGACCAGCTATCTAAGATTGGATATGGGGTGCCTCCCGGCAGTTCAATTCCTATATCCAATGGATCGGCAAACTCGTCGACAAGTTCAAATTCGCAATCACCACTTATGCGAAGGGTACCGTTCTTCTGAAAAATGACTTGACCCCTTGCTTCCCCTTCGATTGTCGTTTGTCCAATACTGAATACAATGTGCTGCATCTGATAGATATTCCTGAACGGATAGGAAAATTGACCAGATGTTTGTATACGAGCGGCATCTGCGATTTGGCCAACCAGTCGATTGGAGACGGTGCCCCAATATTCGTTAACGACTTTTTGGAGGTGGCCAATATCTCGCACCCTGACGGATACCCCGTTGCCGTTCCGATAGTGATTGATGAAATCGCGGTTGGTCCATTGTCTTCCAGTGTCGGTCACACCTATCATTTGTACATTCAGCGATTCACTTACAGCTGGAACATATGGTTCAGCTTTGCACCGACATCCAAATCCTTCACCGGGATGACCAGTAGAGGGCGGGTTACCCCAAGCAAAAACCTTACCATCCTGGGCGACATGAGATGATCGCACTTTGTTGTCGCCGCGGGTTCGCCAGATATAGAATCCCGTCGATTTGTCCTGTTTAAGCGCAAGCTCAATTGGTGTGCCTTTTCTCAGGTAGGCATCGAAGGCTTTCTGGTCGATGATCATTGCATGTGTCCCGGCGAAAGTTTGCCAAGAAATTGTGAGTGGTTGGTTAAGAAACCTGAAACAGTGAGGGCAATGCGCTTTTTGCTCGGTTAACCAAAATAGGCGCTCCACCCTATAGACACCCACCCTCAACACTGCTAAACGCACCCAATCTTGCGGCCTCGGATTCGTTCCGGGGCCTCTGATATTTGTAACCGGGGACCTTCGGGGCCCTATACCCTTGGCACCTACGGGGGCCTATCACATAGCAGGGAAATCCCCTGCACTTGCTAAACGGAAGACAGAAAGCATGGCACTCAAGTCGTACAAGCCGACGACGCCGGGCCAGCGCGGGCTGGTGCTGATCGACCGTTCGGAGCTTTGGAAAGGACGTCCGGTCAAGTCTCTCACTGAGGGTTTGACCAAATCGGGCGGCCGGAACAACACCGGACGGATCACTTCACGCCGCCGCGGCGGTGGCGCAAAGCGTCTCTACCGGATCGTTGACTTCAAACGAAACAAATTTGATGTCGCGGCAACCGTCGAGCGGATCGAATATGACCCGAACCGGACCGCATTCATCGCACTGGTAAAATACGAAGACGGCGAGCAGGCATATATCCTGGCTCCGCAGCGTCTGGCTGTTGGTGACAAAGTCGTGGCATCCGCCAAGGCCGACATCAAGCCAGGCAACGCAATGCCGTTCTCGGGCATGCCCATCGGTACCATCGTCCACAACATCGAGATGAAGCCTGGCAAAGGCGGTCAGATCGCGCGTGCGGCCGGTACTTACGCTCAGTTCGTTGGTCGCGATGGCGGCTACGCTCAGATCCGTCTGAGCTCGGGCGAGCTGCGCATGGTCCGTCAGGAATGCATGGCCACCGTCGGTGCCGTGTCCAACCCCGACAACAGCAACCAAAACCTCGGTAAAGCCGGTCGCATGCGCCACAAGGGCGTTCGTCCGTCGGTTCGTGGTGTTGCAATGAACCCGATCGATCACCCGCACGGTGGTGGTGAAGGTCGTACCTCGGGTGGCCGTACGCCGGTTACGCCGTGGGGTAAGGACACCAAGGGTAAGCGTACCCGCAACAAGAACAAAGCGTCCCAGAAGCTGATCATCCGCTCGCGGCACGCCAAGAAGAAGGGACGTTAATCTATGTCTCGCTCTGTTTGGAAGGGTCCTTTCGTCGATGCTTACGTGCTGAAAAAAGCCGAAGCAGCGCGCGAGTCGGGCCGCAACGAAGTCATCAAAATCTGGTCGCGTCGTTCCACCATTCTGCCCCAGTTCGTGGGTCTGACCTTTGGTGTGTACAACGGCCAGAAGCACATTCCCGTCAACGTCTCGGAAGACATGATCGGTCAGAAGTTCGGTGAATACTCGCCGACCCGTACCTATTATGGCCACGCCGCAGACAAAAAAGCGAAGCGGAAGTAAGTCATGGGCAAGGAAAAGAACCCCCGCCGCGTGGCTGAAAACGAAGCAATGGCGAAAACGCGCATGCTTCGCACCAGCCCGCAGAAACTGAACCTGGTTGCGCAAATGATCCGCGGCAAGAAAGTTGAGAAGGCTCTGACCGACTTGACTTTCTCGAACAAGCGTGTCGCGCAGGACGTCAAGAAGTGCCTGCAATCCGCAATCGCGAATGCCGAAAACAACCACAACCTGGACGTTGACGAGCTGATCGTCGCCGAAGCATGGGTTGGCAAGAACCTGGTCATGAAGCGCGGTCGTCCGCGTGCCCGTGGCCGTTTCGGCAAGATCATGAAGCCGTTCTCGGAGATCACCATCAAGGTGCGTCAAGTTGAGGAGCAAGCCTAATGGGACATAAAGTCAATCCGATCGGCATGCGCCTTCAGGTCAACCGCACCTGGGACAGCCGCTGGTACGCTGATACCAAGGACTACGGTGATCTTCTGCTGGAAGACATCAAGATCCGCGAGTTCATCAACAAAGAGTGCAAGCAGGCCGGTGTTGCACGTGTGATCATCGAACGTCCGCACAAGAAGTGCCGCGTCACGATCCACACCGCACGTCCGGGTGTCATCATCGGCAAGAAAGGTGCGGACATCGAAGTTCTGCGCAAGAAGCTGGCCAAGATGACCGACAGCGAACTGCACCTGAACATCGTCGAAGTGCGCAAGCCGGAACTCGACGGTCAACTGGTTGCCGAGTCGATCGCTCAGCAGCTGGAACGCCGTGTCTCGTTCCGCCGCGCGATGAAGCGTGCTGTTCAGAACGCCATGCGCATGGGCGCCCTGGGTATCCGGGTGAACGTCGCCGGTCGTCTGGGTGGTGCCGAAATCGCACGGACCGAGTGGTACCGCGAAGGCCGCGTGCCTCTGCACACCCTGCGTGCCGACATCGATTACGCACATGCCGAAGCGATGACCCCCTACGGGATCATCGGGATCAAGGTCTGGATCTTCAAAGGTGAGATCATGGAGCACGATCCGCAGGCACGTGACCGTAAAGCACAGGAACTCCAGGATGGTCCGGCACCTCGCGGTGCAGGCGGCCGTCGCTAAGGGGGAATTGAGATGCTTCAACCAAAGCGTACAAAATTCCGCAAGATGCACAAAGGCCGGATCAAGGGCGAAGCCAAAGGCGGCTCTGATCTGAACTTTGGCACTTACGGACTGAAAGCTCTGCAGCCTGAACGCGTCACCGCGCGTCAGATCGAAGCTGCACGTCGTGCCATGACCCGTCACATGAAACGTCAGGGTCGTGTCTGGATCCGTATCTTCCCCGACACTCCGGTCACTGCAAAGCCGATCGAAGTTCGTATGGGTAAAGGTAAGGGTTCGGTGGACCGCTGGGTTTGCAAGGTCAAACCCGGTCGCGTGATGTTCGAGATCGACGGCGTCAATGACGACATCGCCCGCGAGGCCCTGCGCTTGGCCGCGATGAAGCTGCCGATCAAGACCCGCGTCGTGGTTCGCGAAGACTGGTAAGCGATTTGGGGGCAACCCCGGTCGTGACAAGATTGACCCCCGTCGAGAAATCGGCGGGGGTTTTATTTTGGGGGCGCTGCCCCCGCCGCGGCAAGCCGCGCCTCCCCCGAGGTATTTTTAGCCAGATGAAAAATGGAGCCCTGCTTCATCTGGCTGAAAATATCTCGGAGCGCGAGGAAGAGCCTCGCAATTCCACCATCGCCTTCCCCGCATCACTGGTCTAAGAGAGGGCGCATGGCACAGATTGAATCACTCTTCGTTACCCGTCTCTACCGCGCCGCTTTGTCCGAGTTCGATCCCAAGATCGATGCGGGCGAGTTGGAAAGTTCCTGTCTTGTCATCGCCGAGGATGATGAGGCCGGGCAGGAATGGTGCGAAGAGAACGGCTATCCCGGCTATACCAGCTATGCTTCGCTGACCGATCTGCCCTGGCGGTTCCCGATCTTTGCCGATCTGGTGAAAGCGCTGGATCAACACGTGGCGGCCTTCGCCAAAGATCTGGAGTTCGATCTTGGCGAAGGAGAACTGAAACTCGAAGACCTTTGGATCAACATCTTGCCCGAAGGCGGAATACACTCCAGCCACCTGCATCCGCACAGCGTGATCTCGGGCACGACCTATGTTGCTATGCCCGAAGGGACGAGCGCGCTGAAGCTGGAAGACCCCCGCTCGGGCCGCATGATGGCCGCGCCGACACGGCTGAAAGGCGGGCGACGGGATTTACAGCCGTTCATCTACATGGAGCCGAATGTAGGCGACGTCCTGTTATGGGAAAGCTGGCTGCGCCATGAGGTGCCGATGAACATGGCCGAGGACGAGCGGATTTCGGTGAGTTTTAACTATAAATGGGAATGAGTCACTATCCTCGTAACAGCAATCGCTCCAGTGGAGCGATTGAAGGGCGAATGGCAGGAGCCCTGCGATCAGTGGCGCAGTTTGGTTATTTTGCGCTGACCCGTGCACGGAACTTGGGGAACCCGATACAGTTCCCGTTGACCGTTCCGGACCTGTAAGCGCCATTTTTGAATTTGAGATCGAACTTCATGACACTTCCCGACGAACAACTATCCTTTTTTGAAATAACCGCGTCGAACTGAAGACGGTCATCGGTGATCTTTCGAATTTTGATACCTTCGGGGGTGATCCCGTGTGCGGCAAGAACCTGCGGCGTGTTGTTGTTAACGGCAATGTCCATCTGCCAAGGGCGATTGGAATTGATGGTCAGTGTCCATTTTCCGTCCGGGGCTGCCGAAGCGGTGGTCGCCATGGTCCACGCGATACAAACAAAGAGTGCAAATTTCAGTTTTTTCATCTCATCACCAAAAAATTTACTATCAACTAAACCGCTCGTTGCCTGACATGATTGTGTTGCCAATCAACTCTAATCCTCAAAAACTTTCAGCCTAAGGGCAAGCTCACAAAGTCTGACAACCCGACAAGCTTGGTCGGCCACCGCCGGACGACGAAGCTCCGATTAAAGACGTAAGTGTGCTGTTCCCGACCCCGAAGTCTTGGGTCGAGTTAGATCTAATCGTGAACTCTGATGACGTAATGCCTGCATGATTGATGCGGAACCTGCGCGGTTCTGACGACGAGTTTCGCACAGTGTAGAGATTCCCCTGACCGCGGGCCGCCTCAACAGGACCGTACGATACGATGCGCATTGTCGAACAGTCTCCGACGGTTGACGCAAGCTGGCTGCTACATGAAAGCCCGCGCTTTCGACGTTCTGCATCAAGCAACGGAACAGCCTCGTTAATTTTCTTGGAGAATGCATATCGTCCACAAAAGTCGCTGTTGGACAATTGAGCTACATCTTGCTGAGACAATTGGGCTGTCGGGACGCCACAGGCGGAAACTGCGACAACCAGGGTAAGTAGAGAACCGCGCAAAACACGTTTTCTAATTTCAACAAAGTACATAACCAGACACCCTAACACTCAAACATAACAACACTAATGACTGTAATAATGCTACGAATTGAAACATTCACCGTCAACTCTAGGGTCAAAGCTGGCACCTAGACGTTTAAACCCGATAACTTTGTTGAATCATTATGGCCGACAAAACGTGTGCCATTCAGCAGACATCTTCGTATTTGTTGCCTCCAAACTTTCCCTTGCCACCCATCCCCTAAACCCTTATACGGCGGCATCCTGCAAGTCCCCCGGCCGAGTCGGGGGATTCGCATGTCTATCATTCATCCACCAGGTCCAAGGTGACCCTGCAAGGGGGCCTTCTGGTGTTTTGAGCAAAGGAAAAAGGCGATGAACGCCCAAGAACTGCGTGACAAAACCCCGGACCAGCTCCGCGAGGAACTGGCCAACCTGAAGAAAGAAAGCTTTAACCTGCGCTTTCAACAGGCAACCGGTCAGCTGGAAAATACAGCTGGTATCAAAGCGGCCCGCCGCAATGCTGCCCGCGTCAAAACCATTCTGAACGAAAAGGCCGCTGCCGCGGCATCGGAGGAGTAATCCTATGCCCAAGCGTATCCTGTCCGGAATCGTAACCAGCGACGCCAATGAGCAGACCGTGACTGTTTCGGTTGAACGCCGTTTCAAGCACCCGCTGCTGCAGAAAACCGTTCGTAAGTCCAAGAAATACCGGGCTCACGACGAAAAGAACGCCTTCAAGGTCGGCGACACCGTACGCATCATCGAATGCGCGCCGAAATCGAAGACGAAACGTTGGGAAGTTCTGGAAGCGTAAGCTTCCGGGATTTTTTATTTGTCGAAACCCTGGGGGATCTAATTAGACCAGCCCCCACAGGTCGGGAGAAACCACATGATCCAGATGCAGACCAATCTGGATGTTGCTGACAACTCCGGCGCACGCCGAGTTCAGTGCATCAAGGTCCTGGGTGGTTCCAAGCGTAAATACGCCTCCGTCGGCGACATCATTGTCGTCTCGGTGAAGGAAGCCATCCCGCGCGGCCGCGTAAAGAAAGGTGACGTCCGTAAGGCCGTTGTCGTACGCACCGCCAAAGAAGTCCGTCGCGAAGACGGCACCGCGATCCGTTTTGATCGCAACGCCGCCGTCATCCTGAACAACAACAACGAGCCCGTCGGTACCCGTATCTTTGGCCCCGTTGTTCGCGAACTGCGCGGCAAGAACTTCATGAAAATCATCTCGCTGGCTCCGGAGGTGCTGTAATCATGGCTGCTAAACTCCGCAAAGGCGACAAGGTCGTCGTGCTGGCCGGCAAGGACAAGGGCAAAGAGGGAACCATTTCCTCGGTTGACCCGAAGGCCGGTAAAGCTGTTGTCGATGGCATCAACATCGCCATCCGCCACACCCGTCAGTCGCAAACCTCGCAAGGTGGTCGCCTGCCTCAGGCAAACCCGATCGAGCTGTCGAACCTAGCGCTGCTGGACAAGAACGGCAAAGCAACCCGCGTTGGCTTCCGCATGGAAGGTGACAAGAAGGTCCGCTTCGCCAAGACCACAGGGGACGTGATCGATGCTTGATAACGCAACCTACACCCCGCGTCTGAAAGCTCAGTACGTTGAAACCATCCGTGCCGCTCTGAAAGAAGAGTTCGGCTACAAGAACGACATGCAGCTGCCCAAGCTGGAAAAAATCGTTCTGAACATCGGTTGTGGTGCTGAGGCGGTCAAAGACTCGAAGAAAGCAAAAGCTGCTGTCGAGGATCTGACTGCAATTGCTGGTCAACAGGCCGTTGCAACCAAGGCGAAGAAGTCGATCGCGGGTTTCCGCGTCCGTGAAGACATGCCGCTGGGTGCGAAAGTGACCCTGCGCGGCGACCGGATGTACGAATTCCTGGATCGTCTGATCACCATCGCGCTGCCGCGCGTTCGTGACTTCCGCGGTGTGAAGCCGTCTTTCGATGGTCGTGGCAACTTTGCCATGGGCATGAAAGAGCACATCGTGTTCCCGGAAATCGACTTCGACAAGGTCGACGAGGTCTGGGGCCTGGACATCGTAATTGCCACCACAGCGAAAACCGACGCTGAAGCAAAGGCACTGTTGAAAGCTTTCAACATGCCGTTCAACGCGTAAGCGCCGGGAGGATTGAGACATGGCTAAAAAAGCAATGATCGAACGCGAGAAGAAGCGCGAACGCCTGGTGGCCAAATATGCCGCAAAGCGTGCCGAGCTGAAAGAAATCGCGAATGACGAGAGCCGCCCGATGGAAGAGCGCTTTAAGGCGCGTCTGAAACTGGCGAAACTGCCGCGCAACAGCTCGGCTACCCGTCTGCACAACCGTTGTCAGCTGACCGGTCGTCCCCACGCTTACTACCGTAAGCTGAAGGTCAGCCGTATCGCGCTGCGCGAGCTGGGTTCTGCTGGTCAGATCCCCGGCATGGTGAAATCGAGCTGGTAAGGGAGACATAGATATGAATGATCCTATCGGCGATATGCTCACCCGTATCCGCAACGCGCAAATGCGCGGCAAGTCCACCGTTTCCACCCCGGCTTCCAAGCTGCGCGGTTGGGTACTGGACGTGCTGGCGGACGAAGGCTACATCCGTGGCTATGAAAAGACGACCGGTGAAAACGGTCATCCGGCCATCGAAATCAGCCTGAAATACTACGAAGGCACCCCTGTTATTCGCGAGCTGAAGCGGGTCTCAAAACCCGGTCGCCGCGTGTACATGGGCGTCAATGACATCCCGCAGGTCCGTCAGGGTCTGGGCGTGTCGATTGTCAGCACTCCGAAAGGTGTGATGTCGGACGCAAACGCTCGCTCCAACAATGTTGGCGGCGAAGTGCTCTGCACCGTCTTCTAAGGAGGTCTGCAATGTCTCGTATTGGTAAAAAACCGGTCGAGCTGCCCAGCGGCGTTACTGCCTCTGTGTCCGGCCAGACCATTGAAGTCAAAGGTCCGAAAGGCACCCGCAGCTTCACCGCCACCGACGACGTGACGCTGTCGGTTGAAGACAACGTGGTCAAGATCGACCCCCGTGGCATGTCCAAGCGTGCCCGCCAGCAGTGGGGCATGAGCCGCACCATGGTTGCCAACCTGGTAACCGGTGTGACCCAGGGCTTCAAAAAAGAGCTGGAGATCCAGGGTGTTGGTTACCGGGCTCAGATGCAGGGCAACACCCTGAAGCTGAACCTGGGCTACAGCCACGATGTTGATTTCACTGCCCCGGAAGGTGTCACCATCACCGCACCGAAGCAGACCGAAATCGTTGTGGAAGGTATCGACCAGCAGCTGGTTGGCGAAACTGCGGCCAAAATCCGCGAGTGGCGCCGTCCCGAGCCGTACAAAGGCAAGGGCATCCGCTATAAGGGCGAGTTCATCTTCCGCAAGGAAGGCAAGAAGAAATAAGGACGCAAACAATGGCAAACAGCAAAAGAACCCTGTTTCTGAAGCGCCGCCTGCGCGTTCGGAACAAACTTCGCAAAGTCAACGCCGGCCGCGTACGCCTGTCGGTTCACCGTTCGAACAAGAACATCAGCGTTCAGCTGATCGACGACGTTCGTGGCGTGACCCTGGCCTCGGCCTCGACCCTGGAAAAAGATCTGGGTGTTGTTGGCAAGAACAATGTCGAAGCGGCCACCAAAGTGGGCGCGGCCATCGCCGAACGTGCCAAGAAGGCAGGCGTCGAAGAGGCTTATTTCGATCGTGGTGGCTTCCTGTTCCACGGCAAGGTGAAGGCAGTAGCCGACGCTGCGCGTGAAGGTGGTCTGAAGATCTAAGACTTGCGGGCAGCTTTACGGCTGCCCCGATGATCCGGGGGCCTCGGCAAAAGTCGGGGCTCACTTGGATTGAAGAAAACGGCGTCACAAGCGCCACATGAGAAAAGGGATGCCAAATGGCAGAACGTGAAAACCGTCGGGGCCGTGGCCGCGACCGTGAAGAAGCACCGGAATTTGCAGATCGTCTGGTCGCAATCAACCGCGTGTCGAAAACCGTAAAAGGTGGTAAGCGCTTTGGCTTCGCCGCTCTGGTGGTTGTCGGCGATCAGAAAGGCCGCGTCGGCTTTGGCAAAGGTAAAGCGAAAGAAGTACCTGAAGCCATCCGTAAGGCGACTGAACAAGCCAAGCGTCAGATGATCCGCGTGCAACTGCGCGAAGGTCGTACTCTGCACCACGACATCGAGGGCCGTCACGGCGCCGGTAAAGTGGTTATGCGCACCGCACCTGAAGGTACTGGTATCATCGCCGGTGGTCCGATGCGTGCCGTGTTCGAAATGCTGGGCGTGAAGGACGTTGTGTCCAAGTCGCTGGGCTCGCAGAACCCCTACAACATGATCCGCGCCACCATCAACGGCCTGCAGAAAGAGCAGAGCCCGCGTTCGGTTGCTGCACGTCGTGGTAAAAAAGTTGCCGACATCCTGCCCAAGCGGGACGAAGCCCCTGCGGCCGAAGCGCCTGCTGAAGCCGAAGCGTAAGGAGAGCGACCCATGGCAAAAACCATCGTCGTCAAGCAGATCGGTTCCCCGATCCGCCGCCCCGCCGAACAGCGCGCAACCCTGATCGGCCTGGGCCTGAACAAGATGCACAAAACCCGTGAGCTGGAAGATACTCCTTCGGTTCGCGGCATGATCCGTAAGATCCCGCATCTGGTAGAGATCGTCGAAGAGCGCGGCTAAGCGCAGCCTCTTTGAAGAACTAGAAACGCCTCTGACTTCGGTCAGGGGCGTTTTTTCTTGCGTTTAACTGCGTCTGACGTACCCTTTTTGATCCATTTTGATTAAAGAGTGAGAAAACATGCGACTGTTCCTATCCGCGCTTTGCGCAACAGCTATTGGTGTCACCGCACATGCAGCCTGCCCTAACAAAGCTCCAAAACTCTCGAAAAGCTATTTCTCGAATGGCGACCAGAAAGTGAATGCAGCCTGGCTGCAAAAAAACCTTGCGGGACGAAAAGTCGTTTACACCGGCAAAGATACAGAAACATATTTTGCCGACGGAACCTATTCCTACAAAAGGAATGGCCAAACATGGAAAGCAAACACATACAAATTCTACGACAACGGGATGCGTTGCATTGGATACCAAAAACCTCGGTTTGATCTTTATGTCGTGAACAACGGCAAGCTGATATTAGTAAATGAGCAAAAAGAACGATACGAGGGGAAGATTAGGAAATAGTCGACTTTTGGGCGTTTTTTACTGCTTTGTCACAAGGCGTTAGTCCCGACACACGGCCTGCGTTCAATAGTGGAGACGCCCTGACGACGGCTTCTGAGTGCTAATAACCCTCACAAAACCTTCCGAGTGTCTTACGCCATCCGTGTTGCGTTTGGATCAACCTTCGCCATACCGAAAACGCATACCGGCTAGACCGAAACCTCTGTTGTTAGCGGTAACCTTCGACCTTATCTCAGCCTTGTCCAAACAAGGAACACAAGAAGGAAACGTCAAGGAATACGCCTTGATTTGAGAAAGGAATAAGAAGATGACAACTGCTACACTTACACATTCAGGCTTGAACTTCACCGCCCGGATTGCGGACATGATCGAACGGATCAAAACCGCACGTGCGCGCGCTGCTGAATATCAGCGCACGTATTCCGAACTGCAGCGTCTGAGCAACCGCGAGCTTGATGACATCGGCATCCGCCGCTGTGACATCGCGGATATCGCACATAAGCATGTCTACTGTTCGTAATTTCGGACGGTCGGAAGCAAGTGACAAAGGCGCCATTTGGCGCCTTTTTTGTTTGGTGCATTGGCTCATAGAGCGACCGGAAGACGCGTAACAGGAGGTAGGCACTCTGAAGTCTATGATGCCTTTGTACGGAGCTAAATTCGGGCTCTACGTCGCCTTCTAACCGCAGTCCTCTGTAGTGTCGGTCTCACGAGCCCACGTCTCGCCGGTGTCCTACCCCAATGACCGCCTACGGCAGAGGGGTTCTGACTCCACTGCAATCCGCTGCTGGCGCTTGATATGGCCCAGCACCTCACGAAACGCGCGGTGCTTGGGTTTGCCTTCCAGATAATCCGCCAGTTTCAGCAGGTTGATCGGATGCTTCTTAACAAGCGCTTCGATCCGCTGTACCGCATCGTCCAATGCATAATGGTCGACGAACTGGCAAGCCACCTGCGTTGGGGTCAGCAGGCAATAGTCCTGTGCGCGCTTGTCTGTGTAGCGCGTGATATCGAAGGGCGACGCGCCAAGGGCATGGAACTTTGGAACATGTACGCGCATGTCTGCTTTGACGTGTTCCAAGACCGTACCGGAGGTCTGACGGAACCCCAGCGGGCCAAGCTTGCCGACGACGTGGCGACGCATCGCCGGCGAAATCATGTCCACGTCCGCCCGGTCGTATTTAAGATCATCGAACACCGACAAAAGCCCAAGCTTTTCATCGGCGATCTGAAAATAGGGCTCGGCGCTGAACGCCCGCATTTGATCCAGCACCTGCGCCCGCTCAATTTCAGGGTCTGAAACGAAATCGGCCCCGGCGGGTTGAACCGCCGAGGCCGTAAATAGTCGCAGTAAGCGTCGGATCAAAGACCGGTGCTCACGTCGATTGTGTTGCCCTCTTCCAGGGTCACATATGCTTTTTTGACGTCTTTCCGGCGGCCCAGCTGGCCGCGGAACCGCTTGACCTTGCCTTTGGTCACGGTGGTGTTCACCGCTTTGACCTTCACACCAAACAGCGCCTCAACGGCCTCTTTGATCTGCGGCTTGTTGCTGTCGATCGCAACTTCAAAGACAACCGCGCCGTTTTCGGACGCCATGGTCGACTTCTCGGTGATGATCGGCTTACGGATCACGTCGTAGTGTTCTGCCTTCGCGCTCATTTCAGACGAGCCTCCAGTGCTTCGACAGCCGCTTTGGTGAGCACCAGGGTGTCACGCTTGAGGATGTCATAAACATTTGCACCCATCGACGGCAGGATATCCAGACCTTCGATGTTGCGCGACGCCTTCAGGAAACCTTCGTTCACGGTCGCGCCGTCGATGACCAGAGCGCGTTTCCAGCCCAGGTTTGCAACCTGTTTGGCCAGAGCGGCGGTCTTGCCTTCGGCTTCGGCGTTCTCGATCACAACCAGTTCACCTGCTTTGGCTTTGGCCGACAGAGCGTGGCGCAGGCCAAGCTTGCGGAACTTTTTCGGCAGGTCGTGGCCGTGCGAACGAGGGGTCGGGCCCTTGTAGATACCACCCTTGCGGAAGATCGGCGCGTTGCGGTCACCATGGCGTGCGCCACCGGTGCCCTTCTGGCGATAGATCTTCTTGGTCGAGTAGCTGGTTTCCGAGCGGGTCTTGACCTTGTGGGTGCCAGCCTGCGCGTTGTTGCGCTGCCAACGGACCACACGGTGCAGGATGTCCGCACGCGGCTCGAGACCGAACAGATCGGCGTTCAGCTCGATGTCGCCGGCTTTGCCGCCGTCCAGTTTGATTACATCAAGTTTCATGCTTCACCACCTTCCGCGGGAGCTTCTTCCGCAGGTGCTTCGGTTGCAGCCGATTTCACAGCAGCCGGGAAAGGCAGGCCTTCCGGTGCTTTCTTCTTCACGGCGTCCTTGACGGTGACCCAGCCCGATTTCGGTCCGGGAACGGCGCCTTTGATGAAGACCAGACCACGGTCGGCGTCGGTTTTGACGACTTCCAGGTTCTGGGTGGTGACACGGGCAGCACCCATGTGACCGGCCATCTTCTTGCCTTTGAACACCTTGCCCGGGTCCTGACACTGACCGGTCGAACCGTGCGAACGGTGGCTGATCGAAACACCGTGCGAGGCGCGCAGACCACCGAAGTTGTGGCGCTTCATCGCACCGGCAAAGCCTTTACCGATCGAGGTGCCCGAAACGTCTACCTTCTGACCTTCCAGGAAGTGTTCTGCCGAAATCTCGGCGCCCACATCAATCAGGCCATCTTCGGAGACGCGGAACTCGGCCAGCTTGCGCTTGGGCTCGACCTTTGCAGCGGCGTAGTGACCGCGCATGGCCTTCGAGGTGCGTTTTGCCTTGGCAGCACCGGCACCCAGCTGAACGGCGGTGTAGCCGTCTTTGTCAGCGGTGCGCTGTGCAACAACCTGCAGGTTGTCCAGGTGAAGAACGGTCACAGGGATCTGCTTGCCGTCTTCCATGAACAGGCGGGTCATGCCAACTTTTTTTGCGATAATACCAGAGCGCATAATCTATACCCTCCGATCTTACGACTGCAGCTTGATCTCGACGTCCACACCAGCAGCGAGGTCGAGCTTCATCAGCGCGTCAACGGTCTGGGGGGTCGGATCAACGATGTCCAAGAGACGCTTGTGCGTGCGGATCTCGAACTGGTCGCGGGATTTCTTGTCAACGTGAGGGCCACGGAGAACCGTGAACTTCTCGATCTTGTTCGGCAGCGGGATCGGGCCGCGCACGTTCGCGCCGGTCCGCTTGGCAGTGTTGACGATCTCTTGCGTGCTGGCATCCAGAACGCGATAGTCAAATGCCTTCAGCCGAATACGGATGTTTTGGCTTTGCATATTAACAGCCTTTTATCAGGCGTTGGGGTTGAGAGGAGGACAGACGCGCATCGCCAACCCTCTTCGAACCCAAAAGGCGGGAATCACCCCGCCTTGATGTTCTTGTTGAGAACTCGCGCGTATTAGTGGGATTGGTGGGGTTTGGCAAGGGGTATTGTGTCCTTCTCAGGAAGGACCAGCTCCGAGCCTCGATCTAGTTGGATATTTTGGCTGCAATACTCGAAAGGGCCCATGAATCCTGCCGCTGATACGCTAATCCCACTGCCTCCTGGACAAAACCCTGTTCGACCAACAATTCCTCGAACGCAATCAGCCTTTCGTCGGTAATGGCTGTGCTTTCGACAGCCAATCCTCTTTCTCGTTCAAAAGTCTCGCGCGCACCGACGAGGTCTCCCAACTCGGCTTGAAGACCTCCCAGGACTCTCAACCCAGAGCTAAGATGTTGGTCTGGCAAGTGTTCGAAGAAAAGCGATAGATCATCATGTCCACCAATTATGTATGCCTCTGCCAAGGAACGGAGAACGAGTGAATAAGATCTCTCACCTTCATGTTTCTGCAAATACAGCAAAGCTTTGCTGGTTTGACCGTTTACTATATCGGCAATTGCTTGCGTTTCTCGATTGAACCTTCCCGTTACTCGCGAACTACCCCGCCTCGCACCTCCAGCGGACCACAGCAACAGCTCGACCTGTCTTTGCTTCCCTTGCAAAGCGTAGATAGTGGCAAAGTGTGAAGTGACAAATCTGAAGCGGTCAAGATCGTTGTCTTGAAGCAATTTAACCAACCTCATGGCCTCATCGATTTGACCCCCCTTTGCCAAATCACTCGCGATCCATGCGATAGCTTCTGCGCGTGTTCTGTCACTAGAAATCAACTTGGCGAGCCATTCGGCCCGCTTGAAGTCCTTGTGATGCCGTAAAAAGCGACTCTGCTCGTACCTTAGAGTATCCCTATTTTTTTCGCATTCTATCGACTCGATTAAGTTTAGGAGTTCTTCATCCTCTTCGAGGACTACGAGGCCTCGGGCAATGGAAAGGTTTCGTTCCAAAAGCTGATCAAGAATGGTTGGACTTAACAGACTTGATATTTTCTCATTTTTTCCGGTGAACACCAAATAGCCAACGGCACTGTTATCTGCATAGTTCCGGAATTCTTGATCTAGCGCAGGCAGGATCGCGAGGAGGTAATCTGCAAGCCTGTCAGAACCAATTGGCGCATCAGGCAACCAAGGCCAAAGGTGGTACTTCAACCCAACTCCAAGCATTCCGGATATTCCAGAAAGATCTTGTGATCGGTGAGGGAGTTCTTCGAAAAAGTAGTCCAGCGTTTCAATGCTGCTTGGAGATCCCAATCCTTCCTGCAAAACAGCCACTTTTAACACGTTCAACATCCAAAAGCGGTAGTTGCTTTCAGTTTCTGCCGCTGAAATTGCCAAATCAAAGACGCAGCCCTGCGTCGGTTCTCGCAAACACTGGTCCGGATTGGAACCCTGAGCGAAACTGGCATTTGCAAAAAGAAATAGGCACGTCAGCGTTGTTCGAAGAAACAAAGTACGGTTCCCAAACAAAAACACCGTGATTGAAATCAAAGTTCACAGTTCAGCCTTAATTTGTACTTTAGCAGAACCGAGCACAACAAAAAAAGGCCGCCCCAAGGGAGCGGCCTTCATTCGTTCAACGATGTGCCGGGCTGAAGCCCGGCCTACCGTGATTACTCGATGATTTTCGACACAACGCCGGCGCCGACGGTGCGGCCGCCTTCGCGGATGGCGAAGCGCAGGCCGTTTTCCATCGCGATCGGCGCGATCAGCTCAACGCCGAA